>JAXIPA010000261.1:0-20670 GCA_045403145.1 Nitrospirota bacterium
CCGACAAAAATGATAGAATGTTTCATGACCTGCCTCCTTGGTTGTGGCTCTGTATTTGGGAACCTGGTTCCCAAGTATAACCCACGTTGCAAGGGGCAGGTCACTTGATTTTCAACTGTCAACCATTATGTCTAACCTCCCGGGGAGAAAACTGAAATTCGCATTTCAGTCACGCCTTGATCTCCACCGGGCTCTTCGACTTCTCGAGCAGCTCCTTCAGGTTCGGGAACTTGTCCTTCATGTGAGGGATATGCATCGCCTGCATGAATTCCTTCTCGAAGGCGGGGTCCGTTGCGATCTCGACGAACTCGACCCACCGGGCACGCTCGTTCGCCTCGATCCGCTTGCCCCGGTTCAGAAGCGCCATGCGCGAACCGTCTCCCGCAGCGTTCCCCACGGCATAGACCATGTCGATGGGGCAGTCCGGGAACATTCCCAGCGTGAGTGATGCCACCTTGTCAATATGGCTTCCGAAGGCGCCCGCCAGGATCACGCGGTCAAGCTTTGTTATGCCCAGGCGCTTCATCATCAGTTTTGCACCTGCATAGAGAGCGCCCTTTGCAAGCTGGAGCGCACGCACGTCGCCCTGGGTTATGGTGATGTCCTGGCCGATGGAGGTCTCCGATGCCCAGGCGAGAACATACTCGGGCTTGCCGTCGGCGTCCTTCCTGACCCGATTGGTGCCCAGGTCCATCACGAACCTTCCGCTCTTATCGATAACGCCTGCCTTGAACATCTCGGCGACGACGCCGATGATGCCGGACCCGCACAGGCCCTTGGCATTCACTTTTTCGATATGGGTGTGCCAGTCCGCCTTGCCGATCACTTTATACCGCGGCTCTTTCGTAGCGGGATCGATCTCCACGGTCTCGATGGCGCCGGGGGCGGCCCGCATGCCGAACTTGATCTGGGCGCCTTCGAAGGCGGGCCCGGTCGCGCAGGACGTGGAGCAGACCTTGTTCCGGTTTCCCATGAGCAGTTCGCCGTTCGTGCCGATGTCGATGATCAGCACCATTTCGTCCTGGTTGTAGGGCTCCTCGGCGATCAGCACGCCCACGTTGTCGGCGCCCACAAACCCCGCCTCGATGGGCAGCACGTGAATGTATGCGGCGGGATTGATCCGGAGCCCAAGGTCGCGCGCCTTGATGTCGAGCGAACTCTGGACCGCGGGGATGAAGGGCGACCGGCCGATATACTCGGGGTTCAGACCCAGCAGGATGTGATGCATGGCTGTGTTGAACACGATCGTCAGGTCGTCGATGACGTATCCCGGGTTCGGCCCGTTCTTCCTGATCTCGCTCACCACGCGCTCGATGATCTCGTTCAGGCCCTGGATGATCGCTTTTTGCATGGTCTCGAGGCCGCCGGGATTGCTCATGGCGAAGGTAATGCGCGACATCACGTCCTCGCCGTAAGGCACTTGGGGATTCATCATGGACTCCGTGTTCACCACGGTGCCCGTGTTCAGGTCCGTCAGATAACCCACACAGGTTGTGGTGCCGACGTCCACGGCAAGCCCGTAGCTCACCTCGACGAACCCCGGTTCCACCTTGATGATCTCCTTGTCCATCCAGATCGTGGCCGTCGCATTCCATTCACCCTTCCGCAGAATATCCTGAAGGTCCTTCAGGACCAGATAATCGAAGGTGAGCCCCTTCAGACCGTAGTTGTCTTCCAGGGATTTGAGCACGCGCTCCCAGTCTCCGGTGGTCATATCGTGCAGCGAAGGTTTTTCGAGCGCGACATTATATTTCTTCACGGCGGGGTCGAGCTTGATCGTGAGCTCTTTCGCCGCCTTGCGCACCACCTGCTTGCCGGCGCGCGAGCGCTCGGGAACAAAAACCTTCACATCGCCGTGGACCTCGGCGGTGCAGGACAACCGGATGCCGGGCCCGTCCTCCGGCTTGATGTGCTTCTTCTCCGCCTCGGTCAGGGGCGAGAGGTGGGCCATGCCTGAATCTATGTTGTCCTTCTCGAAATATCCTTCCTCGATCCTGACCTTGCATTTGCCGCAGACCTTCTTGTTTCCGCAGAGACCTTCGATGTCAACGCCCAGGGCCTGGGCGGCTTCCAGGATTGTCTTGCCTTCCTCCACTTCGCCGCGCCTGCCCGAGGGCTGGAATATGACCTTGTGTTTCTTAGACATGCTTCCTCCAGATGTTGCAAAATTCAAAATTAGACGGTTTCCCAAAAACAAGTTGCCATTTTTTGCAAGGCTATCTATTTGGCGCGCTTGCTCTTTCTCTTCCGTACGGGCAGATATTGATGCACAGTCCGCAATTGGGTTTGCCCGCGGTTTGCCGCTTGCTCGTCTTATGGCTTCTGCAAGCACCCAGCCGCACAAGCTCCACAAAAGGCGTTGACCGCGACCATTCAGCACCGGTGATGGCCTTGGAAGGGCAGTGCTCCATGCAGAGTTTGCAGCTGCCGCACAAACTGTACTCCATCGGAGCATCAGGCCGGAGCCTACCATCGGTCAGTACCGTGACAAGCGACAGGCGCGGCCCGTAATCGGCGCTGATGAGAAGCCCGTTTTTCCCAATCCAACCCAGACCCGCCGAGGTGGCCGCCATCTTGTGGTTGAACAGAGAGTAGAGCTTCGATATGCACGTGCCCTTTTTGCGGTCCGAGTCCGGCGGAATGGCCAGGGTGCGATGCCCCCGGGCTTTCAGAAACCGGACCGCCAGCTTTTCGAGCTTGACGAGAAGGCTCAAGGTATCTTCATTAAGCCTCCGGTCCACACCGATGGAAACCGCCCGGCCCAGGTGGGCTATCTCGCCGCTCAGATACCCGTGAAGGCCTGCGATTCCCACGACTGTTGCGCCGTGGTCAAGCAGCTCTCTTCTGAGCGAGGTCTTCATTTCGCTTTTTTCGCTTCGACCTCGTCCTTCATCTTCTTGAGCGAGGCGACCATATTGATGGCGTCCTTCAAGGCATTGGTCGCATCCTTGGCATAGCCGTCGGCGCCGTACTTCTCGGCCACGTCCGCGGACACGGGCGCGCCGCCGATCATGATCTTGACGTTCGGGTTCTTTTTCCGGAGGTCGTCGATCACCTTCTTCATACCCGTCATGGTCGTCGTCATCATGGCCGAGAGGCAGACGAGGTCCGAGTCGGTCCGGAGCTGCTCTGCCACGAACTTGTCGAGGGGCACATCGCGGCCGAGGTCGTAGACGGTGAAGCCCGCCACATCGAACATCATTTTCACGATGTTCTTGCCGATGTCGTGCACGTCGCCTTCCACGGTCCCGATCACGACTGAACCCTTGACGCCAAGGTCGAGCTGCGTCACATGGGGTTTCAAGATGTCCAGGCCCGCATAGAGCGCGTCAGCGCACATGAGGAGCTCAGGCACGAAATACTCCTGGGCCTCGAACATGCGCCCCACCTCGACCATGCCGGAGACGAGGCCGTTGAAGATGGCGTCGTTCGGTTCCATGCCCACGCTCAGGACCTCGTTGGCGGCCTCCTTGGCCGTGTCCTCATCGTACTGGATCACGGCGTTTCGCAGTTTTTCCAACAGCTCTTTCTTCTTCTCTTCCGTTGCCATAGGATTACCTCCTGTAATTTTTGACTTCATCCATCATCGCTTTGAAATTGTCGGCCGGCACCGTGGGCCAGATGTCGCACCCGGGCCAGACCGCGCTCACGCCGTCGTCCATGCACTTCTTGACCGTCTGGCGCACGAGGTCCGGCGTTCCCGCCACCAGCACATTGTAGGGGTCGTAGTTCCCGAAGACGAGCGCCTTGGGCCCGAGTTTCTTGCGCGTCTCGGCGACGTCGTTCTTCTGGTCCACGCTGATAGCCTTCGCGCCGCTTTCGACCATGAAGGGAACGATGTCGTTCGTCTTGCCGCAGATATGGATCGCGCTCGGCACGGTGATCTTCTCGAAGATCTTCTTCAGGTAGGGCAGGATGAGGGTCTTGAACACGCGGGGTGAAAGCACGTCGGACGTCGCCCCCATCTCCCGGACGGTGATGTAGTCCACGCCGGCCTTCTGGTACTCTCCCGCGACCTGGATGATCACGTCCGTAAGCTGCTCGAGCAATTTTCCGATCTTGTCCGGTTTCTTGAAGGACAGCTTCAGGAGGTCGTTCAGCTCCATGACCTGGCCAGCGAGCGTGAAGGGCCCGAGCACGTAGGAGCCCACGGCCGCCTCGGAGCCGATGTCCTTCTTGATCAGCTTGATCGCCTCTACCATGAGCGGCACCCTGCCCCGCTTGGTGAGGTCGGACGGGATGGCGATTTCCATCTCAGCCTCGTTGTGGATCAACTTCTGCTTGATCGTGGGGTACAGCAGGTCCTCGGAATGGGCGTATACGTTGATCTCGCATCCCATGGCCTCGGCCTCGATGCAGAGGTCGAAGGGAGCGACCGCGCATTCGAATCCGAAGAGCTTGTACGTCGAGGCGGCGGCCGCTGCCATCATCTTGGCGTCGAGGTGCGTTGCCGCGAACTTCTGGTTCAGCGATTTCAGCCCCTCGGTGGTCACGTTGCCCATGCCGGAAAAACACGGCGGCCGGTCCACTTCCTCGCCGGCGAACATCTTCAGCACCCGCTCTCGTGAATTCATTGTCGTCATGCATCCTCCTTAGAATCAAAAAGTCAATCTATGTTTTACCGCAGAGGTCGCGGAGCACGCAGAAAAGTTCTGAAGCCCGGGCAGCGGAAAATTGTACGCGACAGGCAATGCCGCTATATCATGCCGTTTCCGTTTCCCATTATCTCTCTGCGATCTCTGCGTACTCTGCGGTGAAATCTTCGCTACTTTCTCGCGGCTCCCGATGTCAATTTGCCCAGGAAATCCGAAAAATACTTCTTGATCGGCAGATTGGGATTCTCCGCTATCTTCTGCGTTTCGTCGTACACCAGCGTGGAAAGCAGGACGTGCGCCGCCGCTACGGCCGGGAAGATGCGGGGCATCGTTACGATGGGGCCGCAGAAATTGAAATCGCTCCACAGCACCGAAGCCATGCCCTGGACCACGGCGTCCATGGCCTTGAACCCGTCGAGGCTCCAGATCGTCTTCGCCTCCTTCCACATATGCGTGCCGTTCGAATAGGCACCGCCGCAGGGGAGTCCCAGTTTTTCCTTGATCATCCGGTTTGCGACGAGCGAGAACGACGTCGCGGGCAGGTTCATGACCGAGGTATCGACGATGACGGTCTCAAAGCTGTCCGCGCCCTGGGCCAGGATGTTCTCAAGGGACTTGAGGCGGCCGGCCGGCGACTGGTCCTGGTCGTCGAAGGCCTGTACCACGACGTGCTTGATGCCGAGGTCTTTCAGCTTCTGGACCTGGCCCTTGATGTCCTTGTCCCAGGGGGTGATACTGTTATACAGGAACTGGTCCTGCAGGCCCAGTTTGGCGACGTACTCCGTAGCCTGCGCGCGTTTTTCCGCGACCCACATGTCGATGCCGAAGGGCATCGTGGTCGTTTCGCGGTAAAAGTCGACGTAGATCTTCGCCTCTTCGGGCGAGTTGGCCACCATTGCGACCATGGCCGGAATGCCGGTGGAGGCCGAAAGCTGCTCCATTGTTTTGATGAGTTCCGCGGCCTTCGCGCGGTCGAAATTCCCTTTCCGGTCAGTCACGATGCGGTCCTTGTTATGGAACATGGACGCGATCTGAAGCGGCGGGTTCTCGCCGGGCTGTCCTCCGACCTTGATCCCGTTGAGGTTGTAGACCTTCTGTTCACGTTTGAATCGAAACATTATTGTTCCCCTTTTTCCTGCGTTTGAGCGTGATGAATCTTGAATTATTTTCACCGCAGAGGTCGCGGAGGCCGCAGAGAAGCTCCTGACTTATTTCTTAATGATTCCTCTGCGTACTCTGCGGTAAATTTCTGTTCTTGAGCCGGTTCTATGAACGACTGTATGAGTCCAAAAAACGGGGGAGCCTTCGAAACGCTCCCCCATCGAGTTCTCCTTAGAACACGCCGTGGTCGAACTTGGGCTGAGGCAGGTACTCCCACTTCTCGCCCTTGCGGAATTTGGCTTCGATGTCAAGGCACTTCAGCGCGTACTCGAAGGCATAGGGAATGCCGGGGCCGCCGGGCACGAAGCCGCCGAGGATCATGCCGACCGAAGCGGCCTCGAAAATCTCACCCGTGGTCGCGCCCGCGTTGATGGCCGGGATCACGTGGATGATGCACCGCGGCGAACAGTAGGCGACACCGCCCGACATGAACATGAGCTCCTTGACCTTTCGAGAAAGGGCGCCGTCCGCGAAAATGCTCGCATAGAAATCGGCGAAGGTCCTGCCCGGCTCGGGCGTCACGGTGTTGATGATCTGGAACATCCGCGGCACGAACCCGCACTGCTTCTTCATGTACTCGTTCACTTCTTCCAGGGTCATTTTCTTATCAGCCATTTTTCTTTCCTCCCCTTGCCCGGATGCGCTTTGCGCCCGGGAAAACGTTTTTCAACTCCTCCAAAATACCCACTGTATCGACCTCCTTTTATCGGAACGAACCGTATCACCTCCTTCTGTCACAGCTTCCACTCCAGAGCCACGTCATGGAACTTCCGGAGATTTTCGTAGGGAATCGTCGGCGGGATGTCGCACCCGGGCACCAGGATGAACCCACCGTCCTTGCCGGCAACCTCGATGACCTCGCGGCAGGCCTTCTCCACTCCCGCGACGTCCTGATTGAGCAACACGTGCACCGGCGCGACGTTGCCCCCGAAGCTCATCTTCCCCTGCAGCGCCTCTTTGGCCTTGGAGATGTCCACCTTCTGGTCGAAGAAGATCGAGCTCGCCCCCGTGGCCGGGAACAGATCCAGCCGGTCGCTGGTGTTCCCGCAGATGTGCAGGATCGAGTGCGCACCCTTGCCCTTTGCCCAGCCGGTGAGCTTCTTCAGGCCCGGCACCGCGAAGCGCTCCATCTGCTTCTTGTTGATCAGGTCTCCCGAGGCGGTCGGGTCGGCGATGCTGATGCACTCGAGGCCGTCCTTGACCAGCGGCTCGTAGAGGTGGATCAGCAGGTCGGCGCAGAAATCGACCATCTTCTCGACGAACGCCGGCTTCTTGAAGGTCGCCTTCATGAACGCCTCCTCGCCGACCATGCGCGCCGCAAGGGTGAACGGCCCCCAGCAGGTCATTGTCACCAGGTAGGTGTCGCCGATCTCCTTCCGGACGCGCCGGGTCGCCTCGAGCACCGTCTGGACGACCGGCTCCTTGTGGACGTCGGCGATGTCGAGCTTCGCCAGGTCCTCCTCGGAGTTGACGAAGTGGGTGGTCATGTCGGGAGCGCCCATCTCTCGGTACTTCATCCCGACCCCGAAGGCCTTGCCGAGAGCCGAGGCGTGGAAGTTGTTGAAGCCCGAGCCGACATAGACGACGTCGCTTCTGATTCGCGCCGCCTCCGCCACGCACATCTCGGTCATCTTCTGCGGATCGTGGGCGAGCGCCTCGAAGGTCGTCCCGAAGTCCTTGATCGACCACATCCCCGCGCCGAAGAGGGTCACGGGAATCCGGTCGCCCTTGCCGCCCTCAAATGCCTTGAGTATTAATTCCTTCGGTTTCATAGCATCTCCCTTCACGAATAAAGTTGAGTCAAACTATCAGCCCCGTTTAGGGCTGCCATCATGTGCAGCTACAAATGGCGTTACGGCTTGCATAGGCCAACATCAACAGCCCTAACGGGCTTCAGACTGCGATACTGTGGATCGTGAGCTTGAACTTTTCGAGGTCAACGGGCGTGTCGACGGACGGTACAAGCCCGTCGCTGCCGCTTCCGACGACGACCGTGGGCGTGCCCGGCGACACGGTCTTGATGATCTGCACCGCGTCCTCGGCGGACAGGCCGAAGGGCTCCGAATCGACGATGACGAAATCATATTTCCCGAAGAGGACCTTTTGAACGGCAAGGGAGGGATGCTCGACGATTTCCACGTTGTAGCCTTCCTCCCGGAGGACACAGTACAGGCTCTTTATCAATATGGGATTGGAGCAGCAGAGAAGGATGTCTTTCATGGCAGACGGATAAATGCATTTGCAATGCCAGTTGGTTGAGCCAGGCGGGTCCAGAGTCGGAAGAGCATGCGGGGGTTTGTTATTGCGTGAAGTCAGAAGATCGCGGAATGAAGAACTCATGACCAGGCGGGCCGGATTCTCAGCAATTTCAGGTATTTCCCATCTCTTTTTTTGCATACCCGATCTCGGCAAGACATCATGACGGTCAGGAAGAAGACCTTCGGCAAGAGACGCGAAGATTAAAAGTCCGAATTAAAATAAGCCGCAACTGATGAAAAATGCCCCACGGAGCGGGGCATTTTACCTCATGATCATGGATTTTATTCATACAACTTTTTTCAGAGAAGGCGGCAGAATAGCTGATGAATCCACAACGCACGTTGATGGCGCGGCTCCCAGTTTTTTTCGATAAGCACGGCATTGTCATTGCATGAATATCGCTGTTTGTCGGCAACTCGATCATCACCCCAATCGTTGCATTCCTCCCCCATCTGAGGGGTGGATCACTGGAGAAAGGCGTGTCAGGTGAAAACGACTGTCGTATGCGGCTTGTTGGGTTCAGGAAAGACGACCTTCATCAGGAACCATGTGAGAAGCCTGACCGGGAAGGTCGTTGTGCTGGTCAATGACTTCGGCGCCGCCGGGATCGACGGCGAGATCTACTCCGCCGGGGGGATCGAATCGATTGAACTGCCGAGCGGCTGCGTATGCTGCACGCTCAAGTTCGACCTCATCACCACGATCGGGAAGATCATGAAGGAATTCGCACCGGAGCATCTCGTGATCGAACCTTCCGGCGTGGCCTCGCCTTCCGGCGTACTTGAAGCGCTTGAGAGCGCCGGCGCCG
The DNA here is from genome assembly GCA_045403145.1 of Nitrospirota bacterium. Taxonomy (GTDB): domain Bacteria; phylum Nitrospirota; class UBA9217; order UBA9217; family UBA9217; genus JAJYKN01. The sequence goes on from JAXIPA010000261.1 coordinate 8,824, forward strand.
GCCCCGCCTGCGTTATCGGCATAGTCGACGCAACGGAGTTCACTGAGCTCTATGAATCCGGCATGTACGGCGGTTTTTTCGAGGACCAGATCGTAAACTCCGATGTGATTCTGCTGAACAAGACGGACCTGGCCGAGGGGGAAAAGACCGCTGATGCGATCCGCATTGTGGAATCGATCAATCCCCGCGCGATGCTGTTCCGGACCGTGAGCGCGGTCATCGAGGAACCGCTGACAGGTGTTACTCCCGGCAGGAGAACGAAATCTACGGCCCCCCATTTCCATTTCGATACCGTATCGGTCAGATTGAGGCAAGGCCTCGGACTCGAATTCGTAACGAAATTTTTCGGTGACCTGGCGGGTGGCGTGTATGGACAGGTCATTCGGGCGAAGGCGCTGGTCCAAACGGACCAGGGACCTTACCGGTTCGAAACCGCATTCGGGAACATGGACATCGCTCCTTTCGCGAAGGATATAGAGGACAGCCGGATCGTCATCATCGGCAATGGATTTGACGGACAGGCCATTCAACGGGCCTTGAGTTGATTTCGCTGCGGGCTGTGTTCCCAAACGGGAAAAGAAGGACCTCATAGCGGTTTTTTCAATGGACCGGCAACTCCGGGCGTGTTCATGCGTGATAGAATCTTAGCAGGAGGACAGTGTTACACGAAATGAGAATGCAAGGAGGAAGAGACATGAAGAAGCTGATAATATTCACATTCATAATCCTTTTGGTTGGCGCAGCAGGTCCTTTACAGTCGATATCAGGAGAGAAGCAAATAGTCGCGCCTAGCGTCCATACCAAAGACTATGAGAAGATGAAGGAACTGGTGGGTGTCTGGGAAGGGAAAGCGGACATGGGAAATGGTACGGAAACTCTCAGGGTCGCCTATGAATTGACCTCCGCCGGAAACGCCATAGTGGAACGGTTCAATGTTGGAAAGCCCCACGAGATGGTCACGGTATATCATGATTATAACGGGAAACTGGCCATGACCCACTACTGTTCGCTTGGGAACCAGCCCCACATGGAGGTCAGGAATCCCGGTGAGAGCACCATGATGTTCGTCCTGTCCGAAAAAAGGCCGGGTCTTGCCTCTTTGAATGAGACCCACATGCATGCGCTTGTCATTGCCGTTGACGGCAAGGACAGCATCACGCACACCTGGACGCTTTACGAAAAGGGAGCAAAGAAATCCGACGTTGTGGTGAAATTAACTCGTATTAAATCCTGAGGGGCGCACAATGCTCCGAGCGGGAAGGAGGCAATACTAAAGTCGGCCATTGTAAATCTTTCCTGCATGTCGGCAGAGACCGTTTCAACAAACAACGGTGAAGAGTGGTAAAATATATATAGAAAAGATATCGGATGAAGCCAATAACAGGCGTTGCCGGGTGTACACGAAAGGCGTGTACGTGTTTCGAACTCCGTTGAGGGGCAGGAGGCATTGATCGCATGAAAGCAACGGGAACCGAAAGGCAGTAAGGAAAAAAGGTTGCAGGCTTTCGGTTTCCGCGCTTGATGGATCGCAAAAGCTTCCGCCTCCGCGTCCGATGGAAAAAAGCAGTGATGAGAGTAAAGCCGTTCCGCAGGTTGATGTCACGGACCAGCGGTGCGAGAAATTTCTCACTGCAGAATATCCAAAAGTTCAACGAACAAGTTTGAAACGCAGGCTCTGGAGCAACGCCTGATTTATTTTTGAAATGATATGCCGCCGGGATGCTTTTTCCGGCGGCATTCTTTTATGGTTTCGTAAAAAGTCGAAAATCACCAACAGACCGTCATTCCGGCTTGTCCGGAATCGTGTCTAATCAGCGCGTTATATGGCAATATGATTCCCTCCGGCTTCAGGCATGCCGGGGCAGGCTTAGAAGCAAGCGGGAATGACGACTTTTTACGGGTTCATCATTCTTTATTTAACCGTCAGTTTCGGAAGCCGGCAAACACTCGCTAACTGATCCCGTATTTTTTCAGCTTGAGGTAAAGGGTCTTGCGGTCGATGCCCAGGAGCTGGCTCGCCTTTGACTGGTTGCCGCCGGTCTCCTTGAGGACCCGGAGGATGTAGTTCTTCTCCATCTCTTCGAGGGAGGGGTTGACGCTCAAATCTGCGATGCCGGCGTAGGAGGAGATGGAGAGGTCTTCGGCCCCGATGGTCCCGGCTTCGCAGACGATCACCGCACGTTCGATCACGTTCTCAAGCTCCCGCACGTTGCCCGGCCACCGATAGGTTAAGAGGAGTTCGAGGGCCTCGGAGGTAAATTCCATGACGGGCTTGGCCAGCTTCTTCGCGAACTTCGCGAGGAAGTGGCGCGCAAGTCCGTCGATGTCTTCCCTCCGCTCCCGCAGGGGCGGGATGGCGATGTTGATCACGTTCAGGCGATAGTAGAGGTCTTCGCGGAAGGCGCCCGTCTTGATTGCGGCCGGGAGGTCCTTGTTCGTGGCGGCAATCAGGCGTACATCCACGCGGAGGCCCTTGTTGCCCCCCACGCGCCGGAACTCGCCGGAATCAAGGAACCGAAGGAGCTTTGCCTGCAGTCCGATGGGCATCTCGCCGATCTCGTCCAGAAAGAGCGTCCCCTTGTCGGCGACCTCCACGAGCCCGTGCTTGGTCTGAAAGGCGCTGGTAAAGGCGCCCTTTTCGTGGCCGAAGATCTCGGACTCGATAAGGTTTTCAGATAGGGCGGCGCAGTTCAGGGCGATGATGGGCGCGTCCTTCCGTTTGCTGTAGTGCCAGACCGTGTTCGCGACGAGCTCCTTGCCGGTCCCGCTCTCGCCCTGGATGAAGACCGGCGAGTCCGTGGGCCCCACCTTCTGGATGAGCGCGAGGATCTCCTGGACCTGTCTGCTCTTGCCGATGAATTCAAAGGGGGTTTCCTGCCGGACCAGTTCCTGCTCGAGGAGCCTGCTCTTGACGGAAAGCCTGTTGAATTCATAGGCCCGGTCGACGACGATCACGAGCTCGTCGAGCTTGTAGGGCTTGGTGAGGTAGTCGAAGGCGCCGTTTTTCATGGCCTCCACGGCGGTCTCTACCGTCGCCTTGCCCGTGAGCACGACGATCGAAGGCGACCCCGAGTCCTCCTTCAGCTTCTTCATGAGCGAGATCCCGTCCACCCCGGGCATGACGACATCGAGAAGGATCACATCGAAGGAGCGGTCGCGCAGAATACGCAGCGCCTCGCTCCCGTCGGAGGCGACCTCCACAGTGTATCCTTTGCGGGTCAGTTCTTTTTTCAGGAGCCTTCTGAAGGGCTCTTCGTCGTCCACGACGAGCACGTTGATCATAATTGTTTTGATGTCTCACCACGGAGACGCGGAGGAAATAAACGACTAACGGCTGGTACGTTGCGTGTTGAAACCCGCATTCCTGTTTTTCTCTGCGATCTCTGCGTCCTCTGCGGTGAAAAAAAGATTTTTATTCCCTGCACTCGATCGAGGGAAGCGTGATCGTGAAGGTCGCTCCTTTGCCGGGCTCGCTCTCCACGTCGATGGCGCCGCGGTGTTCTTCGACGATCTTGTGGCAGATCGTGAGGCCGAGGCCGGTGCCTTCGCCGACGGGTTTCGTCGTGAAGAAGGGGTCGAAGATCTTGCCGATCAGGTCGCCGGGGATCCCCTCCCCCGTGTCCCTGACGGACAGCCGGACGCGGTTCGGGCATCCGGCAAGTCCCGGTCCCTGCGCCGCATCGTCCAGTCCGGTCTTGATGAAGATGCTCCCCCCCTCGGGTGTGAAGTAGATGGCGTTCAGGAGGAGGTTCATCAAAAGCTGCCTGAGGCTCCCTGCGTCGGCGTAGATCTTCGGGACCTCCCGGTTCAGGTCCAGCGCGAGGGTATGCTTGAGCCGCGCGGTCCTGTGTTTGAGCAGGAGGAGCACTTCCTTGATGAGTTCGTTGATGTCGATCTCCCGGAACGTGCCCGCCGAGGGACGGGCGAACTCGAGCAGGCTTTTCAGGATTCCCTTGCACCGGAAGATCTCGCTGTGGATCGTTTTCAGATATTCCGGGAAATCCTCGAATTCCGGAAGACCGGTGAGCGCGCCGTCCTGGGCCCGGTCCAGGAGCGCTTCGGAATAGCCGGCGATGATCCCGAGGGGATTGTTGATCTCATGGGCGATGCCGGCAACGAGCGTGCCCAGGGAGGCGAGTTTGTCCGTGCGAATTAGCTGCTGTTCGATGCGTTTCTGGGCTGTCACATCCTTCAGGTAGTGGACGATGGCATAGAGCCTCCCCTCTTCATCGATGAGCGGATAGGCCCAGAAATGAAAGATGCCGCCGGTCATGTTTTTGAGCTCCTGAAACGACGGTCTCTTGCATGAAAGGGTCTCGGAGCACAGGCAGCCGCCGGTTACCGTGATGCCGATTTTCTCAAGGAGCGCCGCGCAGAGCCTGCTCGTGAGCTCGGTTTTGGAATACCCGGTCCGGGCCAGGAGGGCGTGGTTCGCGCGAAGCACCCGCTGTCTGCCGTCCTCGATCCAGACCATGTCGGTGATGGCATCGAAGGTCCGCTCCCATTCCTTCTTTTCCCTCGAGATCTCCTCGAAGAGGAGCGCGTTCTCGAGGGCCACGGCGATGTGCCTGGCCACGGGAAGCAGGAGCTCGAAGTCCTTTTCCGAATACGCCGACGGCCCGGAGCTGTCGAAATTGAAGACGCCCAGCATGCGATCGTGGAACAGGGGAATGCTGATCGTCGAACGGATGCCCTCGGCAAGGAGCTTCCTATCCAGCGGGAAGGGAGTGTCCAGAAGATCGCGGCTGATCCAGGGTTTGTTGTTCTTCACCACCCAGCCCGCGCTCGTGCCCTCGATCGGCGCCCTGACCCCCTTTTTCATCACCGTTTTCATTTCCGTGTCCAGAGCGAAAATCAGGAGGTTGTTATCCTTTTCGTTATACAAGAGCAGGCTTGCCCGGTTGTAGGCGATGATCTTTCGCAGTTCAGAGACGACCATCCGGAAGATGGTCCCGATGCTGAGGCTGGAATTGATGATGCCGGAGAGCTCGCTGATCAACTCTCCCTGCGTCGTGGCGTCCCGCTGGGGGCCGGCAACGGCTTCGACGGGCGCGTTCCTCTGGACAACGGCGTCTTTGACTACGACGATCATCCTGTCGGGCCGGTGGCTCCTGTTGGGGACGACGGCAATCTGCGACGTCAGCGGGCTGCTGTTCTTCCGGAAACAGAAGGCGCGCAGGGACGAAAAGGACCGGCCGGCAAGGGCCGCGTCGACCACGGTCGCGGAGCCGTCGTCTTCAGGCTCGCGGAGAATGCTGTCGAGGCTTATGAAGTTTTCGAGTTTCCGCCCGATGATGTCGGCGCGCCGGTATTCGAAAAAGGCAGGTACGCTGTCGTTGCAGGAAAGAATGGTCCACTGCCTGTCGACGATAAATGCGGGCATGCTCAGAACATCGAGTGTTCTCAGGAGTTCCGACGTATCTTTATCGAGGTCGATCTTCATTTGGCGGTATATTAACACAACCCCACGAGGACCGGCAACAGGAAAGGAGCCGTCAATTGCAGATTGCGGATTGCGGAATTAAACAAACGGGGGCAAGGGGCAAAACGTGCTGCGGCTTCACTTGACACGCGGTTGGACTCGGACTAATATTGGCCAATGTCATTTGCAGGGGGCTGCTGTTGAAAATCAGGATCGGACATCTTTCCACCTTTTACCACACGGCAATCCTCCTGATGGCCAGGGGCGACGCTGACGCGCGGCTGGATGCCGGGATCGAATGGAAGCTCATGGGTACCGGCCCGGCGATCATGAAAGCCTTTGAACTGGGAGAGCTTGACCTGGCCTATATCGGCCTTCCCCCGGCGATCATTGGCATGGACAAAGGTATCAACGTCATCTGTGTGGCGGGCGGTCATATGGAAGGCACGGTTATGGCCGGGAAGGCGCAGTGGATGGGATTTCCCGAGGCCGGGGATCTTGGGTCTGTGCTTCGGCAGTTCCGAGGCCTCACGATCGGCGTGCCCGGCAAGGGGTCGATCCATGATGTAATCCTGAAAGCGTGTATCGAGCAGCATGGTCTTACCGGAGAAATCGGGATCGTGAACTATCCCTTGGCGGACCTGGTGACCGAAGCTGTTGTAAAGGATGAAGTTGCGGCTGCCGTGGGAACGCCTGCCCTGGCTGTCGCGATCAAGAAATATGCCGCCGGAAAGATACTCGTTCCCCCCTTTGAACTGTGGCCCAATAATCCGAGCTACGGGATCGTCGCGGACAGGGGTTTTTTACAGAGGGAACAGGAGAGAGTGATGAAGTTCCTCGCGCTCCACGAGGAGGCCACCGCTTTCATCAGAAACGAGCCTGCGAAGGCGGCACGAATGATCGCTGATTTCGTCGCAGTCGTGGATCAGGAATTTGTTCTGGACACGCTCATGATCTCGCCGAAATACTGCGCAAAGCTCACGGAAGACTACATCTCATCAACCATGCAGTTCGTACCGGTTTTGAAAAGGCTTGGGTATATCCAATCGGATATCGGGCAGGAAAGGATTTTTTCGACCGGGCTGATTGAAAGAGTTCACCCTGAAAAGGATCATTACGACGACGGCATTGAAATGACGCGGAAAGAATTCGATTGATCGGCCTGAATAGCCGATGGTAAAAAGAGAGTTCATCGTATTATTCATTAGTACTCATGAAGAGTTTTTATAGCACCCTACCCGCAACGCTCTCCAGGCAGCAAACGAACGTCCTTCTATGGACCGCCCGATCACGGTTGAATGCTCTTCTGCATATACAAGTATTCACAAAAAAAGAGGCCCGCGAACGCCTTTCACGGGCTCGCGAGCCCCTCGATTTCTGTCTTCTTTAACAAAGAGTGGCCACTAAATTGCGTCTCCGGTCCTGAACGTCGGAAGTGCGGCGGAGTCTACGTACTCTACCCCGTCCCACGATGGGATAGGCGCAGGCATCAGCTTCACCTGGCCGGGTTTTTCAAGGTCCCAACGCAGCAGCATGGCATGGTCCTCGTGCTGCGTGTTGTGACAATGCTCGACATAGGACCCGGAGAATTCCCTGAAATGCGCCGCTACCACGAATTTGCTTGCCGCGTCCTGCTCAGGCCCGATCCGCAGCATGTCCTTTCTTGCCCATTTCTCCCACTCGAAGGGCGCTTTTCCGTCATGGGTGAGGATGACGACCTCCTCGAAATGGATATGGACTGGATGGCTCCAGCCTTCGCCGCCGTTCACGATATTCCAGACCTCAAGCGTCGGTTCCCCGCTGAAGCCCGCAGGCGTAGGTCCTGTGGCGAGTTGAGGCGCCGCCGAAATCCGCCTGGGATCCGCGGTGAGGCCGGGGCCTCCGTCGGTATTGATGGTCCACGGGGCCCTGTCAGTGCCCGAGGAGCGGCCGAAGACGAACGTGCGCTGTCTCGCTGCCGCAAGCTTTGCCTGCATCACCGGATCATCTCGGTCGATGGGCAAGGGGATCATCTTCTTCTTGCCCGGAACAAAGTCGGCCGGATTCATGGAGCGGTCTACGCCCGCATAGGCCTTGACCCTCAGTTCCATAAAAAGTCCGATAGCCGGGTCGCCGCCTGCCCATTGATCAGGCAGGCCGTCGTTGTCCATATCCACCATTACAGGTTTGTACGCCTCGGAGAGGATGTCCGCAAGCGGGATTCGTTTGCCGGCCTTCCGTCCGTCCGTGTGCTCCTGCGTGTTGACCATGTACAGCTTGTCGCCGGGCATGATCCCGTGCTTCGCGAAGTCGACGACGATGTCGTAGCGCTCACCGATGGTCAGGGCCGGCAGTTGCCCCCTGTGCTCAAGGGCGTCTCCGTTGCCGTCCAGGTCCATGCTTCCGTCAAACGGAACAGCGTGCTCCATGATGTTGCCGTCGTTGGCGATCATGTGGAAAGGCACCCGATTGTAAGATACTTCCGAGCCCGGAGGGCCTGCGAGCTCTCCTCCCTCGCCTTTGACCTGCTTAACCAGCGCGATGGCAAAATAGCGGGATACCGCGCCGTTCAGGATGCGGAAGCGATAGCTGCGCGCCCGCACGTCAAAGTAGGGGTGATACTGCCAGTTGGTCAGCACATGGTCTCCGATGAACCCGTCCTTGTTGAAGATGTTGAACCATAACTGGCCCTGCCGGTCCCATGCCTTGTCCGCGACCAGCAGGTTCACATCGTAGTCGCGGTTCCCCCACGGAAGCGCAGTGCCGCTCGGAAAGCGGAGGTTGACGCCGTCGTCGAACGCTTCATTGCCGCGGTCCAGGGCGCTGTAGTAGTTCATCATCGTTGCGTTGCCCTTATAGACGTTCTGGGCCGTGAAATCGAGCATGTGGTCATGGAACCAGTGAGTGCTCATCGTCTCCCTCCAGTCGCCACGGATCCTGATGGACCCGTTTTCGCAGGTCTTCAGGCCCGGCTTGAGGTCGTTGACAAAGAGGGTTTCACCGGGGCCGCAGGGAAACGCCGCCCGGGGGTCGGACGCCGTGGTGTTGACGGTGTCGTAGCCCGCGAGCTGGATCGGCCAGCGATAATCATAGAACTGCCCCGGGAAGAAGAAGGCGTTGGTGAAGCCGTCGCTCTCGGCCGGGGAGTGGCCGTTGTGCTCGTGCGTCGTGATGGTATGGAGCCCGAAGCCGCGGTTCGCCGCCGGGTCTATCGGGAGTGCATTGTAATGGCGCATCAGGACGGCTTGCCCATAGCGCACCATGAGGAGCTTGGGCGGCAGAGTGCCGTCGAAGGTCCATACTGCCTTGTGGTCCTGAACGGGCATCAAGGGATGAACCCTGATCGCTATGCCCTTCGTCGTACCCTTAAGGGTGGGGGCACCGGGGACTGATGACGTGAAGACCGTGTGGTACAGGCCGCCTGGTGCGAATTCCCCGACGCTGTAGCCGTGCATCTGCCTGCTGTCCCGCAAGCCTCCGTTCGCGCGGGAGCCCGCCTGGACGGTCTTATAAAAGACTTGCGGCTTGAATTCGTTCCACCGCTGGTGCGCATAGCCTTCGCCCGGAGGCCGGCCTTCCGCAGGAGGCGAATGCAGCGGACGGCCGAGGAAAGCTGCAACTACAGGTTTCCAGGGGTTCTCGTCCATTGTGTTCGCGAACTGAGTCGGGAAGGGCGAAATGCCCTTCTGGGACAGGAATGCATCCAGGGCCGCGCCTGCCGGTCCGCTCATTGCCACATCGACCGGGTCTTGCTCGGGGGCGGAGCCCAGCGTCGGAAGCGGGAAGGAACTAGCCGGAGCCGGTACGGCGCTCAGCGACTCTGTTCCGAATTCTTCGAAGAGCAGCATCTGTTGCTCGAAGGATTTGGCCCCGAAAAGCGGGCTCGGCTTGCCTCCTGTCGGCACGTTGACATTCGTCACAAGGTTCGCCGGGACGGAATTATTGATGCCAGCGGCTTCTTCCGTCGAACCCTCGAAGGCTCCTTCGAAGGCATGAGGAAGGGTTTCAAGAAAATCTTTGGCAAAGGCCAGACCGATCAGCGGTCCGGTCAGCGCGGACGGGTCTCCCTCAGCGGGCGGACCAAAGCAGTCCAGCGCCCCTGCCGGGACAAGACAGGCGCCGATAGCAATACTTTGAAGACCGGCATCATCTACAGGATTTTGTGCAGAAGAAGCGGCGCTCTCGGGAAGGCCATTGATACCACCATCAACTGGAGCACCAACTACGAGACCTTGCGCAGAAGAAACGTCGCCTCCGCCTCCGCCGCTGCATCCCAGGAACACGAGAAGCAAACCGCTCAAGGTCGCGCTGATGAAGAAATGAGCTGTTTTCCAGAGCGGTCCAATCGAATTTCCGTTTAGTCTCAACATCAGACATCACCTTCTTTCATCACTCATTAGTATGATCAGGCCACTCTCGAATGCTTCCATCCCCACGAGCCGTTCATTTCAGCTCGCTGGAAAACCTCCTTTTTGAGGAAAGATGCGGGCGAGCCGAAATGACTTCATCGGGCTGATCTACTTGGCTGCTGAATAAATTATACCATACGAAATTTATCTTATTTATGACCCGACTGGGTGACGGAGAAGAGGCGAAGGGACGCGAGTTTGAGTTGGAATTGCTGGGCAGGCTTGCGAAAACTGCTCCTCGCAATCCCGCGACTTGGCATCCCCCGGCTCCCGCCGGGGTGGAAAGCGCTTACTCGCGCGTGACCCAAACGAGCCACGCATGCGCGAGTGCGCAGTCCCGGGAGGTCGCGTTAATCGAGTCCCGACTTGTCGGGATGCCGGAGGGGGCTCCACTATCGGTCTGAGGCTTTTATTTTCGAGGTCCTCTATACTTATTTGATCGTCATTTTTCTTTGGTCACGCCGTTTGCCGCTTTCCATGCGGCAATGCCGCCTTCGAGGTAGCGAGCCTGTATCTTCTTATCCAGGAGCCGGTCGAGCACCTTGTTGCTGACCGAACCGCCGCGGGCGCAGTAAATTACGACGTCCTTATCGCGCGGGAGTTCCCGGCTCCACTCGTGGACTTTTTCCGGATCGCGCCACAGGGCATTGGGGAGCGTATCTTTCTCCACGTCATAATCCGCTTTGCGCCGGACATCGAGGAGCACGATATCGTTGCGGGAGGTTATCTGTATTTTCAGGTCTTCCGGTTTGATCGTTCGTTCCACAGCGTCCTCTCGTGACTGCTAATCAACGTGATAATCAACGACCGCCCTGCGCTCCCGCGCCTTTGTGATGAACTCGGCGACTTTCACGTGCTCGGGATGCTTCTGATAGAGCTCGAGGTCCTGTTCGTTGTTGAACTCGGAATACAGCACAACATCATACGCCGCATCTGAGGGAATGTTGTTGATGCCGACCTCGATGTGCCGGATTTGCGGAATTTTTGTTTTCAGGGCTTCGAGCTCGTGCTTCATCTTTTTTGCATTCTGGAGCCGGTCTCCGCATTCGGAAACCTCCTTCAGCTTCCACATCACGATATGTTTGATCACGGTTCTCTCCTCTTGATGAACGATGGTTTCGCGCCGATAAGGGCGTTTTTTTCAGTTGCTCTCTCCGCGGATACTTAGTATGATAGAGCCGCGTTCAGCCCGAAGTCTCCGGTCGCCTGCATCTGTCCCGATAATACAGGGAGTTTATCAAAAGAGCAAGAGGTATGGTCGGAATGGTCAAATGGTTCCTCCCCGTTTTGTGCTGTTTATTCCTGGTCTCCGCCTGCGGACCGAAAAGGCCCGAATCCTCGCGGCCCGTTTCGAGGCCGTCGCAAAAACCCTATATTGTGGACGGACAGCGGTATGAACCCCTTTCAACGCACGAAGGCTTTGTTCAGAAGGGAGTCGCAAGCTGGTACGGCCGGGATTTTCACGGGAAGAAGACGAGCAACGGCGAGGTCTACGATATGCATGCCATGACCGCCGCGCACAAGACCCTGCCGCTCGGTGTTTTTGTGAAGGTCGAGAATACCGACAACGGCCGCGAGGCCATTGTGCGCGTCAACGACCGGGGCCCCTTTGTGAAGGGACGCGTTATCGACCTTTCCTATGCCGCGGCAAAAAAGCTCGGCGTGGACCTTGCCGGAACGGCCCCGGTCAGGGTCGAGGCGCTGGGCTATCGGGGAAGCGGCGGAGTATACAAGGCGCTGGATAGTTATGACGTTGGCGTCTATACGGTCCAGATCGGCGCGTTCAAGGACTTTAACAATGCGCAACGCCTCTCACGCGACATGAAAAAAATTGTCGGGTTTACGCAGATCCGTACGGCTAATGTCGACGGGGAGAACTTCTACCGCGTGTATGCCGGGAAATACCCCTCTTTGAAGGCGGCGGAAAAGGCGGAGCGGGAATTTTCCGACAACGGCTATCCGGGCAGTTTTACCGTCGCGCTTGAGTAAGCATCAGCCTTTCCGCCGCGAGTTACGGCCCGGGTGAAACAAGGTTGA
>JAXIPA010000194.1:0-1530 GCA_045403145.1 Nitrospirota bacterium
AGGTAATCGTATGCGCCCGCCTTCATGGCCTGTACGGCTATTTGCTCGCTGCCCGCTCCCGTGGTAATGATAACCGGGATCTCGAGATTGGACCCGAGGATATCGAAAACGGTGCCGTCCCCGAGCTGGTAATCGGCAATAACGCATTCGAACACCTCGGAGTTCAGAAGCGCTTTGGCTTCAGTGATCGACTTCGCCAGGGCATATTCGTAGGGGAAGTGATCACCTTCGGCAAAGCGCTGAAAGGCCATCCGATCCACTGTATCGTCTTCTATGTAGAGAAGTCTTGTTTTTTTCATTCCGCCTCGTTCATGTACCGTTCGTGTAACGGGGAAGGGGCACGACGCCCTTTTCGTCTGCCGGCCACGTGGCGCGTGTCTTCCGTTACCGGACTTCGTTTGACGATTCGGGCTTCGTTGCCGACCGCCGCAGCAAGGGATCCTGATTCATGTCTCGTTTGACGGTAAAATAGAAAGTGCTGCCCCGACCGATTTCTGATTCAACCCAGATCCTGCCGCCGTACATCTCGACTATTTTTTTGACCAGCGCCAGCCCGAAACCGGTGCTTTCCGATTCGTCCTGCGCTTGCAGGGTTTCAAATATCCGGAATATTTTTTCAAAATTTTTCTTCTCGATGCCCGGACCGTTGTCCGCCACGCTGAACTTCCAGTTTCCCTCTTCGGCAACACAGCCGATCCGGATTTCTCCCTTCGGTTTGTCCATGAACTTTATGGCATTGCTCAGGAGATTCTGAAAAACCTGCTCGAAGCGGGCGCTCTGGCACACAATCACGGGAAGGTCGTTTTCCACATATATACTGATGTTTTCGGGCGGGGCGAGCATATCGATCGCGTTCGACACGAGAGTGTTGAGATTCACCTCCGTCTTTTCCTCCCGGGCGCACCCTGCCCGCGAGTATTCGAAGACGCAGCCGATGAGACGGTCGAGCCGACGGACCCTGTTGATAAGAAGATTCACCTGGTCTTTGCCCCGCTCGTCGAACTTGTCCGAATAATCAGATGCCAGCCACCGTGCGAGAGACCCTATCGCGCGAAGCGGCGCTTTCAGGTCGTGGGAGACTATAGAAGCGAAGTCATCCAGTTCCCGGTTTACACCCGCCAGCTCAAGGACAAGCTGCTCCCGTTTCTTTTCCGCCTGCCGCCGTCGCGACTCGAGATACCAAAGTCCGGCGGTCGCTGCGACGACGATGAGCGACCATGAGATGAGCATCCCGAAGATGAGAACTGTGGTCCTGCCGTAGTCGCTTTCCTGTTTAATTTCCGCATTCTCCTCCAAGGCCTTCAGAGTATCCTGAAGTTCGGCAAAGATCCGATCGAAATGCTCGTCTATGTCGGTGCCGACGCCGGCTGTGTCGGGGCGCGATTCCCTTAGCTCCGCGAGGGATATAAATTCGGAGAACAGCCTGTTGATTGTTTCGACCTTCGTCCGAAGGGCGGGCTCGTTCGGCGGTGATAAAAATATGCCATGCTCGGTTTCTCCACCAGACAAGATAGCTCTCGACAGCCTTGC
>JAXIPA010000151.1:0-3373 GCA_045403145.1 Nitrospirota bacterium
TCGATCTCGCCGACGATACGGCCCTCAACCTCAACCTTGGCCGATGATACCCGCTGGAGCAATGCCTTCATGGCATAATTCTTAGCATGCTCTTTCAAGACAGTCAATGTCTTTTCAATAATCCTCTTGCTTTGCCGGGAAGCAGGGATTAAAATCCTGCGCGTACCCAGGTCTTCTCTATTGTCATCCCCGAGTGGTTCTATCGGGGATCTGGTTTTTCATTTTTTTATTTCAACACCATATCCCCGATGAGATCTTTCGGGGATGACGGCCTAATCTATTGCGGCCGGGGAGCGGCGTTGTGAACGAAACATCGAACAAAATCGACCTCAAAGGCCTCACCCCCCGCGAGATCGACCGATTCTGCGTCGAAAAACTGGGGCAGAAGCCCGGCCAGGGGACCCGTGTGGCCGTATGGCTGTACCGGAAAAAAGCGGAAGAGTTCGATGCGATGACGGACCTGAACCGTCCCTTCCGCGAGCAGTTGAAGCGGCATTGCACGATCTCATCGCTCCCGATTGAAAAACGCAGCGCTTCCGAGGATGGGACGGAGAAGCTGCTTTACCGCCTGGGCGACGGGAATACCATCGAAGGGGTGCTCATCCCCGGCCCGGGACGGTTCACCCTCTGCGTCTCGTCCCAGGTGGGTTGCGCTTCAGGCTGCGGCTTTTGCCTCACCGGCTCGGGCGGGCTGGTGCGGAATCTGACCGCTGCCGAGATCGTGAACCAGGTCTTCGCCGCGCAGAGCGTCTCGGAAGTCCCGATCACGAACATCGTGCTCATGGGCACCGGCGAGCCCCTCGGCAATTACCGGGCAGTTACGTCATTCGTCGAAACCGCCGTCGACCGGAACGGATTGGGGTTCTCTCCGAGAAAGGTCACACTCTCAACCTGCGGGCTCGCGCCCATGATCGAAAAACTCGCGGATGACGGAGTGGACGTGAGCCTCGCTGTGTCCCTGAACGCCACAATCGATGAAACACGCAACCGCATCATGCCGGTGAATAAAACCTATCCGATCGCGCGGCTGATGCAGGCAGTGAGGTATTACTCGGACAAAACCGGCAGGACGGTGACGGTGGAGTACGTGTTGTTCAAGGGAGTGAATGATTCCTTCGAGGACGCCAAACGGCTCATGGACCTGCTCAGTGACCTGCCTTGCATGATCAACATCCTGCTGTTCAATCCTTTCCCCGGCTGCTCTTTTGAACGTCCCGAGGAGCAGCGGGCCTTTGCCATGCGGGACATGCTCGTTAACAACGGCTACGTGACCGTGGTCAGGAACAGCCGAGGCCGCGACATCCATGCCGCCTGCGGCCAGCTCCGGGCCGCGGCAATAAGGACTTCACCGTGACGGGCAGGCCGATACAGCCGCATGCCGCCGCGGAATCGCGAACTGTTTCTCCGGCGGTCAAATCCCGTCTTGCCCTGCATGCTACGCTTCCCGCTTCAGTCTCCGAAGTTTTTCGATGATATCCGCCATGTCCGCGGGCGGCGGCGCGGAGAACGTCATGGGATGCCCTGTCTCCGGATGCAGAAGGGAGAGCGATTCGGCGTGCAGCATCTGGCGGCCGATGATGCGCTCTCCGTACTTTTCTGATTTACCCCCTCCGTACACGCGGTCACCCAGCACCGGATGGCCGACATGGGCCATGTGCACGCGGATCTGATGGGTCCGGCCCGTCTTGATCTCCACCTCCACGAGCGTTGCGTTCGGATAGCGCTCTTTAACGACAAAATCCGTGACAGCCTCGTGGGCCTTGTGCGTGTGCACGCTGATCTTTTTCCGTTCCTTCACGTGTCTTCCGAGGCCGACCTCGATCGTTCCCGAACCCTTCTTGATGACCCCCGCGACAAGGGCAATATACTTTTTCCTGACCACGCGGTTCCTGAACTGGGCTGACAACGACCGGAGCGCCTCCTGCGTCCGGGCAACGACCATCACCCCGGAGGTGTCCTTGTCGAGACGGTGCACGATCCCTGCGCGCTCGCGTGCGTCCGCTCCTCCGCCTGCTCCCAACGACGGAAGGCTCCCGTAATGATACAGAAGTGCGTTCACGAGCGTTCCCGTATAATTTCCGGGCGCCGGGTGCACCACAAGCCCGGGAGGCTTGTTCAGCACGATGATGTGGGGGTCCTCATACATAACGGAGAGGGGGATGGGTTCAGGCAGGACTTCGTGAACATGCCGTTCAGGAAGGTCGAGGGAGACCGCTTCCCCGGCCTTTACCTTGTATCCGGGCTTCTCGGTTTTCCCATTGACGAGGGCGAGGCCGTCCCTGATCAGGGTCTGAATGCGGCTGCGGGAGATGTGCGGCTCATAGTGGGCGATGAAGATGTCGAGGCGCTTTCCAACGTGCCGTTCGGTGACGGTATGGGTTGTGGTAGGCATGGAAATCAGACATTGCAAAATGCAAAGTTCAAAGTGCAAATTGCATAGTGCGGTGAGGCTTCATTTTGCATTTTGATATTTGCATTTTTCATTTTGCAATTACCGTATTGCGCAGTTTCCACAACATGAAGCCGGAAAGGGAAAACATCCCGATCGCGATGATCTGCGACGTCGAGATCGCGTCGCCGAAATAGAGGCCACGCACTGCGTCCCCGCGGAAGAACTCGATCATGAACCGAAGGACAGCATAGGAAAGTCCATAGATCCAGAACAGTTGGCCGTCAAACTTTTTATACCGGCGAAGAAGTATCAGCGCGCAGAAGATCAGGAACATACCGCCTGACTCCATAAGCTGCGTCGGGAAAAGCGGCATTCCCGGGGGCGCGAGGGTATGGGGGTCGCTGAAGGTGACGCAGACAGGACCGCTGCACGGCGCACCGTAGCAGCAGCCGGCGAAGAAACATCCGAGCCTGCCGAAAACCTGGCCGATGGCGACGGAAGGCGCCATGATGTCCGCTGTTTTCCAGACCGGGAGACCGTGCCGCTTCACGTACCAGATGCCGACGGGAATGGCCGCGAGCACGCCTCCGTAGAACACGAGCCCGCCCTTCCAGATCGCAAAGGCCTCCAGGGGCTTGTCCGCGAATTCCCGCAGATTGGTCAGAACGAAGAGGAGCCGCGATCCCACGATCGCCATGAGGAGCATGTACACTCCCAGATCGAGGACGCGGTCCGGATTCACGCCCTCTTTTTTCGCCTGCCGCGCGGCAAGGGTGATACCGATGATGAACCCCAGCCCGATCATCAGGCCGTACAATCTGATGGGGATCGGGCCGATGACCCAGTTCAGGAATTCAATCCGGGGTATTTCGAATAATATGGGATGCATGATTTCCTTCCGGAAAAAACCCTAAACTCGAAACGCTAATCTCTCAACAAAAAACAATTGAAACATTGGGATTTCGAAATTATTCAGGATTT
>JAXIPA010000241.1:0-48246 GCA_045403145.1 Nitrospirota bacterium
CTCAGGTCGTTGTTCTTCAGTATGCGGATGACCTCGGCAGCCATTTCCCGTGCGCCGTTCCTGATCAGCACACCGGCCGGACAGCCTTCAAGGGAATCCCGCACCCCGCCTTCATCAAAGGCTGCAACGGGCGTTCCCATGGCAAGCGCCTCAACGACCCAGATTCCGAAGCCTTCATTCCGGAAGGTGCTGATCGCAAGGTTGATATCCGCATAGTAGTACGGCATATCGTCCTTCGGCAAGGTATCAAGCCAGAGGATGGAATCCGCCACCCCAAGTGCGGCCGCGCGGTCCTTGAACTCCCGAAGCTGCGGCATGTCCGCCAACGGCGTCAGGAGAAGGTATCGAACATCCGGGAGCTCTTTTCTGATTTCGACGAGGGCATCCAGGAATTCTATCTGGTTTTTCCACATGCTGCCCGACGAACTGACCAGAGGTGTATGGTCCGATAGTCCGAACCGCTTCCTGATTTGACCACGCGGTATCCCGTCTCTCTTGAATGCGCTGAGATTGACGCCGGGAGGGATGACCTTCACTCTCCCCCGGAGCGCGGGATAATAAGACTCGATCTTTTGCACGATGTGCCGGGAGATCGTAATGACGCGGTCCATGCGGCCGAGCAGGAACCGGGACTTGATGAAATCGGCGACATGGACCGTATAAACGAGACGGGGGTGAACGCGGGACAGGAGCGAGGACAGCCATGCCTGCACGATATCGTGGCCGCGCTGGATGCTGACGATATCATACCGCCCTTCTTTGATGATGCGGGCGATTTTAAAGAACGAGGCTATGCCGCCGATGCCCGACTTTTCAACGGGGTAGACTTCAACGGGATCGTTCTTGAACATGGCCGCAAGCGGCGTGTTGGGGCGGCAAACAATGCCCACCTTCGCGCCCTTCTCGATCAGGCCCGGCAGCAGTTCCAGCAGAAATTCCTCGCCTCCTCCGCGGTATCTGAAATTGTTCACAAAGAGGATCTTCATCGGGTCTTGTTCCCGTTATCGTGAAGGTCCGCTCCTACGGCGTCCTTCCGGTACACCGCATCCCATCCGTCGTGGTTCTGCTTATCATACAACTGCTCATAAAATTTGAACTCCATCAGGAAATAGTTAAAGGCGATTACCGCGGCCATATAGAACCCGTGCATGCCGTCCCGATATCCCTTGTGTTTGACGAACCTTCCGTAAAAACGCTCGAGAGGCTTACACAGCGCCTTCATGAGGCTGAATTTTTTGCGCCGGCCTTCACGGGCGGTCCGTTCCGCCTCGATCGAGCTGTACTGGTTGAACTTGTCCATGAAGGTCTTGAAATTCCCGTAGCCGTCATGGAGAATGGGGTTATCCAGATACCCCATGCTTCCCTTTGTCGCAAATCTTTCGTGGATAGGATTTACCCATTCGCCCATCGACTTCCGGTACAGAATGGCCTTATGCTGCGGATACCAGCCGCCTGCGGTGATCCATTTACCCCCGAAATACTCCCTGCGCGGAACGCCGTAGGCATCGGCATCAGGCCCCTTGTCAAAAAGCGCTTTGATCTCGTCCCGCAGCGCTTTCGTCACGACCTCATCCGCGTCCATGAACAGGACCCAGTCGTTCGCCGCGTATTGATGGGCCCAGGTCCGCTGTTTCGAATAGTCGCCGGGCCACGGATGCTGAAACACCTTTGGCGTGTATCGACGGCAGAGCTCGACCGTGCGGTCACTGCTGAAGGAGTCCACGATCACTATCTCGTCAGCCCAGGCGAGGCTCTTCAGGCAGCGTTCGATCCTGGTCTCTTCGTTATAGGTTATGACAGCGGCAGAAATTTTGTGCATAGCGGATCCTAATACTACAGCGGACTTATTCACGTATCATTCCCTTAAACCGTCATTCCGGCAAGCTTCCAGCCTGAATCCAGCCTGCACCCAGCGTTTACGAGTGCGACAGCGCGAGTGCAGTGTGTGTCTTTGATTTTTTTATGATCTTGAAAAAACTGGATTCCCGATAGAGGCACTCGGGAATGACGAAAAAAAGTGTCGCTGAAGTGCTAATCACTTCCTGATCTGGCTTTCAAAAATCCCTTCGAGTTGTGACGCGACGGCGTCCCAGGAGTATTTCTTTTCGACCGAGGCGCGGCCCTCCGCGCCCAGCTTCTCCATCCGGCCGCGGTCCCGGAGGAGCGCCCGGATGACGTCAGCGACCATTTCCGGGGAGCGCGGATCTACCATGACGCCGCCGCCGTCCGCGAGGATCTCCGGAAAAGCGCTGCCCCGGGACACGACGAGCGGCAGACGGCTCGCCATGGCCTCCAGCGCGACGATGCCGAACCCTTCGAACTCGGGAAGGAAAACAAAGAGATCGGCTGCGTTGTAGAAGCCGGACACGTCCTTCTGGTTCCCCATGAAGAGGACGTTCGGTCCGATGCCCAGCGCGTCGACCTTCGAGGAAAAAGCCTCTCGGTCCCTGGCATTTCCGTCACCGCACAGGATATACCTGATCTCCGGCATGGTTTTTTTCAGGTGACCGACGACATCCAGTACCTTGTCGATCCCTTTCCTGCCCTGCAGGGCCGCGACCGTGATGAGGACCGGGGCGTCATCACGAATGTTCAGCATCGTCCTCGTTTCGCGGCGGCGCTTCGAGTCGAAACGAAACAGGTCCGGGTCAACGCCGTTCGGGACGGTCTTTGCCGGACGGCCGAAGCAGCGTTCCACGCCCTGCGCGATATATTGGCTCGCAGCAATCATCTCATCGGCGTGTTTCGAAGTGCCGAACTTCTTAAAAGCGTTAAAGTGCTTTTCATGGTCTTCGTACGGGTATTGGAAAACGATGTTGTACCGGATTTTTTTGAACTTGTGCGCAAGCCCGGCCGCGTAGCCTTCCGCGCGCGCGATCGCGAGGTTCAGAACATCGTAATCATGGGTGAGAAAATCGCTCATGAAGCCGGGGATGAAGCTGGCCTTGTGCCAGTTGTGGTGCCATAACTCATGGATTCGGACGCGGTCATCGATCCATCCGCGCGTCGGAGACTGGGGACATCGGCCGGTGATGATCGTCACCTCGTGGCCTTTGCGGGCCAGGGCATTCGAGACATTGATGATGAAGCGCTCGATCCCGCGAGGCGTGCGAAGGGTGAACATATGGGCGAAGGCAATCTTCATCACAATTCCTATCGGTTTTCTGTCATGGTTTAATCCGTGAAATCTGCGTAATCTGTGGATAATATTCCGATGCGCAGTTGTTTCTTTGTCTCTATTTAGGAAACCGCCATAGTTTGTTCTGTATCTCGTACAATTTGATGTATTTCATAAAGACCGCATGGGCTTCCATGACCGAGATCGTGAACCCCGCGATGCCGTCCGCAACGCCCAGCCGGACGAAATAGCGATAGAGGAAGGCATAGAGCGGCCGCAGGGTGAAATCAACGACACGCGCCCTTCTGCCGTTTTTAAAGTGGTCGGCGGCGGTGAGAGACGAATACGTGTTCTTGGTCGCCGAGAAATGAGCGATGTCCTGATAAATATAATGGAGCAGGTCGTTCTTCAACTTGATTTTTGGCCCGGAGACCTTGACTTCGTCGTGGGGGGCATAGCCGCCCCACTTGCACCGGTCCTTGCGGAACAGCCGGATCTTGTAGTCCGGATACCAGGCAGAATGGTTGATCCACTGCTGCATGAAAAAATGACGGCGCGGCATTTCATAGGCGTCACAGGGGCTCGCGTCCAGCTCAAGAGACAGTATTTCGTCCCGGAGCGAGGGCGAGACCCGTTCGTCGGCATCCATGTGCAGGACCCAAAGGTTCGTCGTCTGATCGGTAGCGAACTGGCTTTGGCCGATGTGGCCGAGCCATTTCTGGATGATCACCCGGTCGGTAAATCTTTTTGCAATGTCTACTGTCGCATCGGAGCTGTGTGAATCGACGACCACTATCTCATCCGCCCAGGAAACGCTCTCCAGGCATTCCTGAAGGTTTTTCTCTTCATTGAAGGTGCGGATCGTGACCGAGATTTTCGGCTTGCCCATTTGCCTGTCCCATTCTCTGTTGTCATCCCCGAATGGTTCCGTCGGGGATATGGTTATCCTCAATGTATCAACACCGGATTCCCGATTAAACCTTCGGGAATGACGTTTGTATCGATGTGAGCTTTTCTTCTACCGCCGCCAGCGCCTCTTCAGCGCTGATCTCGTTCATGCATGTATGATTATCGCACTTGTGCGGCTTGCAAGGATGGCACGAGAGCCGTTTGGTAATTACCGTATGGCCCTCGCCCCAGGGGCCCCATTTGCGCTCATCGGTCGGGCCGAACAGCGCAACAACCGGCACGCTCACGGCTGCGGCCATGTGCATGGGGCCGGAATCGACGCCGAAGAACAGGTTCGCCGCGCGGTACGCCGAGAGATTTTCCCGCAGGCTGGTGACCCCGCACAGGTTGAGGCCTCCAAAGGGCCCCAACCGTTCGAGCTCCTGATACAGCCTGATGTCATCTTTTGAGCCGGTATAGATGAAACGCGCCTGATACCGCAGAATGAGCTTTTTCATCACATCGGCGAAGCGTTCAAGACGCCATTGTTTGGCGGGAAGACTTGCCGCGGCATGGACAATGATTTTCAGGTCCTCCGGTTTCCAGCCGGCCTGGGCGAACAAGGAGAGGATCTTCGCATCACCTTCCCGGGAGGGCCAGAGCTCGAGGTCCCTGGACGGGACCGGAATGTCAAGCACCCGCAGACAGTCGAGGAAATTCTCCACCTCATGCTGGTCCTGCCGGTAGATTACGGGGTCTGTGAGGAGCATCTGCCTGCCTTCGGTGGCAAAACCAATGCGCCTCGGAATTCCCGCCGCCCAGACAAGCAAGGCGCTCGAAATCGAGCGCTTAAGCACGAAGGCGGCATCGTATTGTTCCTGTTTTATCCTTTTCCAATACTGATAATATCCCGCGAGTTTGCCGCGCCCGGACTGATTGCTGTACCGATGGATCGTTTTAATCTCGAACGGAATGATCCGGTCCACGTAGGGGCAGCCTTCTATCACCTGTCCGGAGAACGGTTCGAGCATCAGATCGATTCGGGCATGCGGCAGGGCCTTGCGCAGGTTCCGCAGGAACGGTACGGTCAGGACCGTGTCGCCGATGAAACGGTACCTCATGACGAGGATTTTATCTGCCCGCAATTTCATCGGCCGTCCGCTACCTGCCGGAGTATCCAGGCGACCGCCTCGGTAATCGTACGGGCGGTATAGTCGGGATCTTTGAGATGTTCGGGCCGCATATTCCCCGGGTCGTCCGGTTCGAAACCGGTCTTTACCAGAATGGAGTGCGCACCCGCGCGCTGCCCCGATTCCACGTCGCTCCATTTGTCTCCGACGACATATGACTGTTTCACGTCGATACCAAGGTCCCGCGCTGCCTGGTCGATCATGCCCGTTCCCGGCTTTCTGCAGTCGCACACGGCTGTATAATGCGAATTGCCGGCTTTCGGATGATGCGGGCAGAAATAAATGCCGTCAATGTCGGCGCCCTCTTCCCGGAGCATCCGTCTGAGGAGGTCGTGCGTTTCGTTGACAAAGGCTTCTGTAAAATACCCTCGCGCGATCCCCGATTGATTGGTGATCAGGACGACCTTGAGACCCGCCTCGTTCAACCGCTTGATTGCCGCTCCGGCGCCTGGAATCACCCGGAGCTGCTTCAGGTCGCTGAGATACCCCACCTCTTCATTGACCGTGCCGTCCCGATCGAGAAATACTGCTCTGTTCATATGCTGTTCAGAAGAAAAGACTCCCACTCCTCGCGTTCGACGATCGCGAGCTCGATCCTGAGCGCCCAGATGCCGTCAGGTTTGAGCTCTTGCAGCCGGATTGCGTCCTTTTCCGTGGTAACGATCATATTCGCGGCGTTATCAGCCGCCTTTTGAAAAATCTCGACGAGGTCCGATTTTTTGTAATCATAATGGTCGGGATAGATACACTCAGCCGCAACCACAGCGCCGAGCGACCCGAGCAAAGACAGAAAAGACGCAGGTCGCGCGATACCGGAAAGCGCCAGGATTCTCGTTCCGCGAAGGGCCGAAAGAGGCCTAAAGCCGCCAATCCGGCCATCGACGAGGTCGACAGGACGATGAAACGATGTGAAAACGGGGGCAACGGAAATGCGCCTGATTTTTTCCCTGAGCTCTTCCACCGAACCCGACGCGTCCGCTCTCGTGATGACCACAGCATGAGCGCGCCTCAAGGCCGTTACCGGCTCTCGTAAAATACCGGCAGGAAACAGCTTGCCGTTTCCAAAAGGGTCCGCTGCGTCAACAAGAACGATATCCAGATCACGTTTGAGCTTAAGGTGTTGAAATCCGTCATCAAGGATCACGATATCCGGATTAAATCGCTTCAAGGCATATTGTGCCGCTTCGTAGCGCTTATTGCCCACGACGACGGGCACACCGGTAAGCTTGGACCCGATCAGGACCGGTTCGTCGCCGCCTGAGCGCGCATCAACAAGCAATGACCGCCCGTCCGAGACAACCAGGATTTTCGCTTCATCCTGCCTGCCATAACCCCGGCTGACCACCGCAGGGCGCTTCCGGTTTTCCGATAGAAAGCCGGCAACGGCAACAACCATGGGAGTTTTGCCCGTACCCCCAAGCGTCAGATTCCCTATGGAAATGACCCTGCACGGCAGCTTGCGGGTTTTCAGCGTCCCCCGTTTGTAGACGGCATTCCGCATGAGGACCGCGGTCCGGTACATCAGGGAAACCGCGGATAGAGCCGGCCCAAGCAGACGCGACTTTTTTCTGCCGTACATCAGGTCTTCAAAATATGCCTTAACGCGCAACGATCAACCTGCCGATAGTGTCTATGGTTTTTTTCGCGGCTCCTGAATTGGCTTCAATTACACTGAATGCCCGTTCTCCCATGCGCTTCGCCCGTATCTTATCAGACAAAAGGTTATCGAGCTGAACATAAAGTTCTCCTTTATCCTTCACCATGATGCCGCCGCCCGATGAGATAAGGGCCTCTGATATCTCTTTAAAGTTGAACATATAACGGCTGAATATGACGGGCTTTTTCATTACTGCCGGCTCAAGGAGATTGTGGCCGCCTACCTTGACGAGGCTTCCCCCCACAAAGGCAATATCGCACAGGGCATAAAACGTTCTCAACTCTCCGATGGTATCCAGGAGTAGAACATCCTTAACAGGGCCCTTCAGGCTGGTTCTTCTCTGGCACTCATAGCCGACGCTGTTGATGATGCCTTCCACTTCATCAAATCGTTCGGGATGTCGGGGGGCTAAGATCAGAACCAATTCAGGATACTTCTCCCGCAGCCGGGAAAAGATGTCGAGCAGCACGGCCTCCTCCCCCCGGTGGGTGCTGCCCGCGGTGATGACCTTTTTCCCGGGAGGGATGGCAACCGGATTGGTCCGGCTCGTTGGAATCTTTTGGTCGAATTTGAGGTTTCCGGTAATTACCACCTTCTCCGGATCGGCCCCTATGTCCATGATGCGCAGAGCGTCCGCCTCGGACTGCATGCAGAACAACGTCACCTGTCCGAAGACCTGGCTGAAGAACGACCTGAATTTAAGGTAATTCCGATGGGAATTCGGAGAGATCCTGCCGTTGATCACGGCGGATGGAATCCCGGCGCGCTAGAGCTCGCGAAAGAAGTTCGGCCAGAGCTCGGTCTCGGCGACCAGAACGATCTCTGGATTGATGCCCTGGATCACCCTGCGTACGATGCAGGGGTAATCAAAGGGAAAATAAAAGACCGCGTCCGCCTCGGGCACCCTGCGGCGAGCCGTAAAGTGGCCGGTGACCGTCACGGTCGAGAGAATCAGCTTGCGGTCCGGATACTTCTTTCTGAGCTCACGGATGAGAGGGTGCGCCGCCATCACCTCTCCGACCGATACGGCATGAACCCAGATCGGTCTGGTCCCTTTTATCGCATTCAGCACCCCCTTGCGCAGGTGTCCGAGTTTCTGCGTAAGGCCGCCGCGGTACTTGGGCACGGTGACGAGCTTGAACAGGATCACCGGGAAGAGCAGGACCGTCGCGACAATCAGGAATATATTGTAAATGAAATACATGTCCGTTCCTTTTCGCCTCTATGCTGTCATTCCGGCTTGTCCGGAATCCTTCTATTCAGAATGGTATGCGGCGATACGATTCCCGACAAGCGGGAATGACAACTTTTTTCAAAACCGTCTTTATTGTCGCGTATTCTTAAAATACCCGTCCGCCCGGGCCATCAGGCCGTTCAGCGCGGTTTCCAGCTCTTTGCGTTTTGCCTCGAGCTCGCCCTCGATGATCCCGTTCACCGTGATGGGCTCTCCGTATATGACCACTCCCGTCGTAAACGGCCTGGGGAGCAGATACTTGTCCCATATTTTTTCCAGGATCCAGTAGCGCCTGGCGCTGGTGACGACCGGCACAATCGGCTTGTCCAGCTTCCCGGCCAGGTAGGCCACTCCCTGTTTCACTTCGTAGAGAGGACCCCGCGGGCCGTCGACGGCAAGCGCGATGTTCTTGCCTTTTCTGAGGCCGTCGACCAGACCGAGGAGCGCGCGCTCACCCTTCCTCTTGCTCGATCCACGGACCACATCGAACCCGAACCGCTTCAGAATCCCGGCCTGGATATCGCCGTCGCGGCTTTCGCTGGCGGGAATGACGATGCCCGTCTTGCGGTGGCTGTGAAACAGCAGGAACTGCCTTCCGTGCCAGAATGCATAAATGAAGTTTTTCCCCTCTGCCGCGAGACGGTCGGGTGTTTCTCTGTTCACGAACCGCATCCTGAGAGTCCTGCTCCAGATCGAGAGCAATGCCCAGCCGATGGCTGATAGTATTCTTGCCCTGAGCATTACGCCATCCTCGGAACCGATTCGTCGCGGAACTGCTGCTCGTACAGATTTTTATATTCCCCGCCCCGCGCGAGCAGTTCCTCATGCCTGCCCTGTTCGATGATTCTCCCGTCCCTCAGCACGACGATCCGGTCGGCGTTCCTGACCGTCGATAGACGGTGGGCGATCACGAAGCTTGTTCTGCCCGCCATGAGCGTATCGAGCGCTTTCTGCACCTCCCGCTCCGACTGCGTATCAAGCGACGAGGTCGCTTCATCGAGGATGAGGACCGGCGCGTCCTTTAAGAGCGCCCGTGCAATGGCGATCCGCTGCCGTTGTCCTCCCGACAGCTTTATTCCGGACTCGCCGATAATGGTGTCGTATCCTTCGGGAAGAGCCTTGACGAAATCATGGGCAAAGGCGGACTGCGCCGCACGGACCACGTCTTCAAAGGGCCGGGAGGTGTTCCCGTAGGCAATATTGTTCCTGACCGTGTCATTGAACAGGTAGGTCTGCTGCGTGACGATTGCTATCAGGGAACGGAGCGATTCGAGAGACAGGTCGCGAATGTCCCGGCCGTCGATGAGGATCGAGCCGCCGGTCACGTCGTAGAAGCGGGGAATCAGGTTGACGAGCGTTGTTTTGCCGCCGCCGCTCTTTCCCACGATCGCGATCGTCTCGCCCGCGGGCACGGTGAGGTCGATGTCCTTCAGTACCGGGTCATCTTCATATTTGAAGGAGAGGTTCCGGAATTCGATGGTTTTGAACACACGGGACGCGGTAACAGCGGCCTTCCGGTCCCTGATCTCGGGCTCCGTGTCGAGCACCTCAAAGATGCGCTTGGCCGCGGCGACGCCGTCCTGGATGGTATTGTTCACGCCGTTCAGGTCTCTGAGCGGGCGGAAGAAGAACACGAGCGCGGCCATAAACGAGAAGAAGTCGCCCACGGTCATGGTGCCCCCGACGATCGCGTACAGACCGAAGAGGATGACGAGGGACGTCCCGAGGATGGAGATCACCTCCATCACCGGGTGCGAAATGGCGCCCGTCTTGATGGCGCTCATAAGCGAGTTGAACAGGTCCCTGTTCTTTTCGGTGAACCGCCGGCCCTCATATTCTTCCATGCCGAAGGCCTTGACGATGCGTATGCCGCCGATTGTCTCGTGCAGGTGGGTGGTGAGAACACCGATCTGTTCCTGCATGCTCGTGCTGGCCCTCCTGAAGCGTTTGCTGAACTTCGAGAGTGCAATTCCCGCCAGCGGCAGCACGACGATGGAAAAAACAGCCAGGCGCCAGTTGAGATAGAAGATGTACGCGGTGAGTCCCGTCATCGTGAGGATGCCCTGTATGAGGCTGGAGGGCGCCCTCGTGATCGCGCCCTGGACCAGGTTCACGTCGTTGATGATGCGGGAAATGATGACGCCGGTCGGGGTCTTCGTGAAATAGGAAAAGGACATGGACTCGACGTGCCTGTAGAGCTGGTCCCTGATGTCGTTTACGATCTTCTGTCCCACGTAACCCATGAAATAATCCCGCCCGTACGAGGCGGCGCCTTTCAGGAGCGTGACGAGGACGAGCGCAAAGGGCAGATAAAGGCCGAGTTCCAGGTTCTTCGCGAGGATCACCTTGTCCAGGACCGGCTTCACGAGATAGGCCTGCGCGGAGATGAGGGCGCTCGTGAGCCCCATGAAGAGGACGGACCAGAGGAGGCGGAGCCTGTAGGGTTTCAGATATTTCAGTAGTCTTTTGTAAATTTCCATGCGTTCAGCTCATCAGGTTTGCGTCAGGATCTCTTGAACCACCGCGGCGGCCCGTGTTGAAGCCCCGGCATCGCCCAGGCCCGACCGTATCGCGGCGAGGTCGCGTCGCATCCGTTCACGGTAAACGGAGTCGCTCAGCATTGCCGTGACGGCGTCCGCCATGTTCTTCGGCGTCGAGTCCTTCTGGACCAGTTCGGGCGCGATCCGCCTGCCCGCCACGATGTTCACCAGGCCCACGTCCCTTACCCCGCGCACAAGCTTGGTGAGGATAAAATAGTTGAGCGCCGATATCCGGTACACGATCACCATCGGCACGGCCATGAGCCCTGTTTCAAGAGTAGCCGTGCCGGACGCCACAATGGCCGCATCCGACGCCCTGAGGACGTCGTACACTCTGCCGTCGACCATCTTTACCGTCACTCCGCCCTGGTCGACAAAGGCGTGGACAAAGCCATGATCCAGCGTTGGGGCCATGGGAAGGACGAACTGCAGGTCCGGAAACCGGGACGAGAGTATCCGCGCCGCCGCAAGCATATCAGGAAGGAGGTGCAGGATCTCCGATCTCCTGCTTCCGGGAAGGAGCGCCACGGTCCTCCGCGCCGCATCCAGGCCGATGGCCTTCCTGGCCTGTTCCGGAGTGAGGTCCGACTGCGCGACGTCCGTCAACGGATGGCCGACGAACCGGACATCGACGCCCGCCTTCTCATAGAGGGGCACCTCGAAGGGAAACACGACGATCATGGCCTTTACCAGCCGGGCGATCGTCTTGATCCGACCCCTGCGCCATGCCCACACCTGAGGGCTGATGTAATAGAGCACGGGGATCCCGAGCTTTTGTGCGGCCTTCCCGAGTCTTATATTAAAGTCCGGGAAGTCGATCAGGATGAGAAGATCGGGATGCTCGCTGTTCAAAAAAAGTTTGAGCTTCGTATAAACGCGGTAGATCGCGCCGATATGTGTCATTACCGCGGTAATGCCTACTACGGAAATATCCGAAGCGTCGGCAAGCATCCGAACGCCGGCCTCGCGCATCTTTCTGCTGCCGACGCCGTACAGGGCTATCGAAGGGTCCAGCTTTCCGATCTCACGGGCGAGATTCGCGCCGTGAAGGTCGCCGGATGCCTCCCCCGCCATGATCATGATCTTCTTCATCACAGGTCCGCGTTTAAAGCGCTTTTTTAACCGCTTCGGCCACTGTCTTAATCTGCCCCTCCGTCAATTCAGGATACATGGGGAGCGACAGCACTTCCCGCGCAGCCTGTTCCGCTGCCGGCAGGCTGCCCGGCTTCAAGCCGAGGTCCTTGTATGCGGCCTGCAGATGGAGCGGCACGGGATAGTAGATCATGGACGACGTCACTTTGCCCTCATCGAGTTTCTTCTTTACGGAGTCTCTCTCTTTCACCCGGACTGTATACTGGTGGAAGACATGCCTGGTCTCCGGCTGCTCGGACGGGGTCTGCATGCCCGAGCCTGACAAATGCGCGGTGTACAGCATGGCGTTCTTCCTGCGCTTCTCGTTATATTCATCAAGGTACCTGAGTTTGATCGTGAGGACCGCCGCCTGGATCTCGTCGAGCCTGCTGTTGAACCCGATCTCATCGTGGTAGTACCGCACCTGGCTGCCGTGGTTCCTGAGGCTCAGCATATGCTCCGCAAGTTTCCTGTCGTCGGTGATCACCATACCACCGTCGCCGTAGCATCCGAGGTTCTTGCTCGGGAAAAAGCTGAAGCAGCCGGTGTCCCCGAACGACCCGGTCTTCCTGCCCCTATACTCGGCGCCGAAGGACTGGGCGCAGTCCTCGATGACCCTGAGGCCGTGCTTCTTCGCCACCATCATGATGCGGTCCATGTCGGCGGGCTGGCCGTACAGATGCACGGGGACGATGGCCCTGGTCTTTTTCGTGACTGCGGCCTCTATTTTCGTCGCGTCGATATTGAAGGTGTCCGGATCGATGTCCACGAAGACCGGCACGGCGCCTGTATAGGAAATCGCCTCCGCCGTTGCGATGAACGTAAAGGGCGTCGTGATCACCTCGTCGCCGCGTTTGATGCCCGCTGCAAGCAGCGCCAGGTGCAAGGCGTCCGTGCCCGAAGCCACTGCCACCGCATGCTTCACGCCGTGGTATGCCGCTATGGCTTCTTCGAGCGCTTTCCCGCAAGGGCCGAGAATAAAGTGGGTGCTCCGCATGACGCCCAGGACCGCGCTGGACACCTCATCACTGATGGCTTCATACTGGAGTTTAAGATCGACCATGGGAACGGGTGAATGCATAATACGAATAATTCCTCTCTCGTCTCAGGGCGCCGGCACAAAGCCGGTGATCCCCTGCATGATATTATTTTCAATGGTGGCAGCAAGCGCAAGGGCTCGCCTGCCTTCGATGCCCGACACCAAAGGCCTCGTCCCGTCCTGCGCGCTCTTGACGAATGCCCGGATCTCATCAGCGAGCGTGTCGCGCTTGTCTGTCGGCAGCGGATGTGCCACCAGCTCGGGGACTGCGGCGCTCCCTTTGCGCAAGACCGATGCCTTTTGGGTCTGGTAGTCGGAGAGATAGACGTTCCCGCCGTCGAATACCCGCAGCAGACGTTTTTTTTCTTCCGAGACGCGGCTTGCGGAAACGTCGGCGACGCAGCCGTTTTCAAAAAGGATCCGCACCGTCGCCATGTCTGCCTCTCTGGTGATGACCGCTGCTCCCGCTGCGCTCACCTGTTTCGGGGCCGAACCGGCCAGGTCCATCACAATATCGAGGTCATGGATCATCAGGTCGAGTACGACGCTCACGTCCGTGCACCGGACCGTGAAGGGCGCCGCGCGTTCCGCCGTCATGTAGCGGGGTGACTTGACCAGAGGCTTAATGGAGGTCACGGCCGGGTTGAACCGTTCTATGTGACCGACCTGGAAAATCGTTCCTTTTTGCGTTGCCAGGTCGATCAGTTCATCCGCCTGTTCGAGGGTCACGGTGACGGGTTTTTCCATCAGCACATGGACCCCCTGCTCCAGAAACGGTTTCGCTATACGATGGTGCAGGGCCGTCGGCACGACAATGCTTACGGCGTCCACTTCCCCGAGTAATTGAGAGGGGTCTCCGAATGCCAGGGTATTCAATTTCCCTGCGAGCTCTGCAGCCTTTGCCTGATCGGCATCCACGACGCCGACCAGCGTGACATCGGACAAGCCAGCGTATTTTTCCGCATGGAACCGGCCTAAGTAGCCCACGCCGATGACGCCGACTCTCAGCTTCTTCATGAAAGGTCCTTCGGGTCCGTCATGGCGGCAATCGCAATGCCTGCCCGCTCGGCTTCGCGGAGCACGGTCTCCCGTTCGATAATGATGGTCTTGCCGGCTTCCACCGCAAGGCAGGATGCATTGACGCTCGCCATGGTCTGTATCGTCAGGGCGCCTATGGCGGGGAGATCGAACCGCAGGTCCTGCTGCGGTTTGCAAACTTTGACCACGACGGCGCCCCGGCCGCAGAGCATACCACCGCGGCGGATCGCCTCGTCGGTGCCTTCGATGGCCTCTACGGCGAGCACGGCCTGCCCTTTTACCACCACCGTCTGGCCGATATCAAGTCTGCCGATCTCCTTCGCCAACTGCCAGCCGAATTCGATATCAAGCTTCTCGTCTTGAGACGGTTTTCTCCTGGTCAATATCCCCGGTGGGGCAACGATGTTGTCCAGACAGAAAGTTGATTCGCGAACGGTGATCCCTTCGGACTCCAGCTCCCGGGCCACGGCGCGAAGGAGGGAATCGTCCTTCTTGTGGACCATCTTTGCGAGCAGGGCCATGGCGCGAAGGTCTGGCATGCCGCCCCCAAACAGGCGGGTCTTCCTGATGCCGCCGGCCATCAGCACGTCTTTAACTCCCTGATCCTGAAATGTCTTGATAAGCTTCCCGAGTTGCCCCACTCTGATCCAGGTAATACTGTCGACCCATTGCGCCAGCTCGGGCATGGTCTCGCCCTCATGGGCCACGGCGATCACCTGCATGCCTTTCTCTTTCGCGGCGCGGGCAAAGGCAATGGGGAAGTTGCCGTTTCCGGCTATCAATCCTATCTTGTCCATGCTTTGCCCGGCTGGATTATGAACTCGGCGGTTTTTCCGATTGTTCTTTCATTCCGCATTCCGTTTACGCCCGCGCTCACGAGTGCATAGCGCGAGTGCAGGATACAATCCGCATTCCGCATTGATGTTCTTACCTCGTGATCCCTCTTTTTGACGTCCTGATGAAATCGATCAGCATCTGAACTTCCGGGGAATCGGGAAACTCCAGCATCGTTTTCTCGATCGCCGTGTCCTGGGTCAAGCCCGAACGGAAGATGATTTTGTACGCCTTTTTGAGGGTCGTAATGGCATGATCGCTGAAACCTTTCCGTTTGAGCCCGACGAGGTTCAAACCGTACAGCTGCGCGCGATTACCCGCGGCGCTCACATAAGGCGGGATGTCCATCGTGACGGCAGACTGACCACCAACGATGGCATAAGCCCCGATCCTCGCGAACTGGTGGACCGCGACGATTCCCCCGAGAATGGCATGATCGCCGATGGTGATGTGGCCGCCAAGTGCGACTGAATTTGCCATAAGGATATGATTCCCGAGCTTGCAATCATGTGCCACGTGGGAGTAGGCCAATAAAAAATTGCTGTTACCAATCACTGTCTTCCGGTCTTCCTTGGTCGTTGCCCGGTGAACGGTCGCGCACTCGCGGATGACGTTGTCGTCGCCGATGATCAGGTAGGTCTCTTCGTTCCGGTACCCGATATCCTGGGGAGGCGTCCCGATGCTCGAAAAAGAGAAAATATGGTTCCGCTCGCCGATCGTGGTCCAGCCTTCAATCAGGACATGGGACGCGATCTTCGTGTCCCTCCCTACGGAAACGTATTCGCCGATTACCGAATAGGGGCCGATCTCAACACCCTCGGCGATCCTGGCATTCGGATGCACGATGGCTGTCGGATGTATGTTCACTGTGTTCTCCACATTGTATCGCATGATTATCTGTCCACGACCATGGCCATCATCTCGGCCTCGGCGACGACGGCGCCGTCCACCAGCGCCTGTGCTTTTAAACTCATTATATTGGAGCGCTGCTTGATCACGTCGAGTTCGAAGCGCAACTGGTCTCCCGGTATGACCGGTTTGCGAAATTTTGCCTTGTCTATGCTCATGAAATAGATCACCTTGTTCCTGACCTGGTCCGGCGGGACCGATTTCAGCGCCAGCATGCCGCCGGTCTGCGCCATGGCTTCGAGGATCAGGACCCCGGGCATGATCGGATGACCGGGAAAGTGCCCCTGGAAAAAAGGTTCGTTCATGGTCACGTTCTTGATGCCCACGACCCGTTTTCCCATTTCCAATTCGATGATCCTGTCAATCAGCAGAAACGGGTACCGGTGAGGAAGCGTTTCCATAATCTCCTGAATTCCAATCATGCATTCTCCCCCTTTGTCAGCTCTGATATTCTTAGTTTCAGTTCCTGCACCTGCTTCTCGAGGCCGGCAACCGTTCTTTTGAGCTCCGGCAGCTTCGGCAGGAGCACCTGCACCTTGAGCCAGTCCCTGATCGGCATGGCATTGTATCCGACAATAACCTGTCCAGCCTCCACGTCCCTGGTTATGGCGGACCCGCCGCCGGCCATTACCCGGTCGCCTATAGTGATGTGATCAGCCACTCCGGCTTGACCGCCGAGCACCACGTAGTTCCCGAGGGTGCTGCTGCCGGAGATTCCCGCCTGCCCGGCCAGCAGACAGTGCTCGCCGATCGTCACATTGTGGGCCACCTGGACAAGATTGTCTATTTTCGTGCCCTTCTTTATCAGCGTATTCCCGAGCGTTGCGCGGTCAATCGCGGTGTTGGCGCCGATCTCCACGTCATCTTCGATGACTACGCCGCCGACCTGGGGAATTTTGTGATGTTTCCCCCCGTCGGTCACGAACCCGAACCCGTCGCTTCCGATGACGGAGCCGGCATGGATGATCACGCGTTTGCCGATTGTCGCTTTATGGCCGATGCTCACATTCGCATGGATGACGGAATCATCGCCTACTGCCGAGCCCTTGCCGATATACACGCCGGGGTAAAGCGTGACCCGGTCCCCGATTCGGGCATCGTCATCAACCACCGCGCAGGGATGAATCGAGGCATCAGCGCCGATCGCGACGTTTCTGCCGATTGACGCCCTGTCGCTGATGCCGACGGTTCGGGAGGGTTTGACGTAGAACAGCTCAATGGCGCGGGCAAACGCGAGACGCGGATTTTTCACCCGGAGCAGCGGCAGGGACAGTTCCGGCGTATCCAAAGGAACGAATGCGGCCGAGGCGCGCGATTGTTCAAGGTCCTTGATGCGGTTGAGACCGGCAATGAAGGTAATGAACCCGCTCTCAGCGTCCTGGATGCCCGCCACGCCGAGGATCTCGGTCTCCCCGGGGCCGGAAAGTTTCGCATCGAGTATGTCAGCCAATTCCTTGAGCTTCATCTGTCCCCCCTCTCCCCGGCCCTTTCCCACTAAAGGAAAGGGATTAGGGGAAGGTGACGGTTCACGGATGTTTCTACGGTTTTGTCTCCGGTTTCGGTTCTTCCTTTTTTCCCAGCTTATCCAGCTCCGCGACGACCTTGTCGGTCAGGTCGAGTTCTTCGTCCGCGTAGAGGACCGAGGGAACTTCGGCCTTTGAAAGGACGTTGATGGTCTTATTCAACACGAGAGAGACCTTTTCCTTTTTGACGATTTCCTTCAATACGGCAACCATCTGCTGGTTAAACTCGTTCGAAAGCTCCTCATTTTTCTTGCCGATCTCGGTGCTGAAATCTTCCCGTTTTTTCTGAAAATCGTTGACCTTGCGGTTGAGAGACTCTTCCTTTTCTTTCTGCGCTTTTTCGTTCAGGAGTTTGGCCTGTTTCTGTTTGCCATACTCCTCCTGAAGCTTCTGGATCTCATCTGCATCCATGTCCAGGATCTTTTTCCGGCTTTCATAGTATTCCCGCACGATGCCCTGATACTTCTTACCCAGCGTGCTTTTGTCGAACACCGTCTGGGTATCGACATAGGCGATTTTCCCGCCCGCTGCCATGGCGCTCGCGGCAAGGATGAACAGCATCATTCCGGTCAACAGGATACGTTTTTTCATCAGACTTCCTCCTCGGCAACATGAAAATAGATTTGTTCGGAAACGCGCTGCAAACGAAAGGTCCGTTTAGAACAGCGCCCCGATGGAAAATTCAAACTGACTCGGCTGGTCCTCCGGCTTTCTATCCACGATATACCCCCATTCAAAACGAAGAGGACCGATGGGGGAAAGCCACCAGAAACCCCATCCGAACGACTGACGCAGTTCGGAAAACTTTACCGACTCGCGTTTGTCAGGAGTCGAAAAGGCCTTTCCAATATCATAGAACAGGACGCCCTTCAGCCGCGCGGCCGGTACGACCGGAAAGTTATATTCGAAATTGAAAATCAGCTCCTTATTGCCCCCAAGACGGTTCAGCTGAGCGTCCACGGGTCCGACCGATCCGTATCGGTAGCCCCGGACCGTTGTCGGACCTCCGACAAAAAACCGTTCGGCGATCGGGACGGGCTTGTCAATGAGAGATTCAACATACCCGAACCTGCCGCGCGTCATGAATACCGTGTCCCAGAACAGGGGGAAATACCAGGCTGAATCCGCCACACCCGATACAAAGTTGGGGTTCCCGCCCAGAGGGCCGCCCGCGTA
This sequence comes from Nitrospirota bacterium, assembly GCA_045403145.1. Lineage (GTDB taxonomy): Bacteria > Nitrospirota > UBA9217 > UBA9217 > UBA9217 > JAJYKN01. The sequence continues at coordinate 18,278 of JAXIPA010000241.1, forward strand.
CTTCACGTAGACGCTGTTTTTTGAGCCCGTCTTCGGATCAAGATAGAAGTCTCTTGTGTCCCTGGCTAGGCTCCAGGTAAGAGCGCTCGTGGTGATGCGCGGACCATAGGTGTTGAGTTGCTCATCCAGGGACGTATTCCCCGTTGTATTTGCGCCCGTTGTAGCGTCAGTTGTCGTCGTATAATCCGTCACCAGAGAGCTGTCGTAGCTGTACCTCAGCGACGATGAGACATATTCACCGTAGCTCTTGCCCACGGCAAGACCGATACCGTTGGTTTTGAGCTTGTACCCGTCGTAGTCCTGCGTCTGGTTGTAAAGGTCCACCTTACCGTACACCGGCTTATCGAACAGGTAGGGCTCCATGAAACTGAGCACAAAGAGGGTGCGCGTACCGCCTACCTGCGTCTTAAACTTGAGGAGTTGGCCTCTGCCTCCCAGGTTGCCCTGCGTCACCTCTGCGATCCCGACCAGCTTGTCGACGGAGCTGTAACCGCCGCCGACGCTCAGTGTGCCGGTGAGCTTCTCCTTTACCTTCACGTTCAGGTCCATGACCGGCTCCTGCAGCCGGCGCTCGGGCAAGAGCTCCACCGTCTCGAAAAAGTTCAGGTTGTTGATCCGCTCGTAGCTTCGCTTGAGCGCTTTTTTGCTGTAGAGGTCGCCCTCGTCGAGCCGCATCTCGCGCCGGACCACTTTGTCCCGCGTCTTGCTGTTGCCCGAGATGTCTATCCTGCCGATACGGACTTCGCCGCCTTCCTGGATGTCGATCGTAATGGCCACGGTCTTTTTATCCGGGTCGATGTTGAAGAGCGGCACGACGTTCGCGAAGGGACGGGCGATGCTGTCGTAGCGGTCGATGATCCTGTTGACGTCCTGTCGAAGAACGTCCCTGCTGAAAATATCCCCTTTGGCGAGTTTTGTTTCCTTTGCCAGCTCATCGTTCGAGAGGATCTGGTTCCCCTTGATAGTTACGGACCCGACGCGGAACTGGTCCCCTTCCTTGATGCCGATGCTGACGACGAGTTCGTTCTTTCGCGTAAATGTCTTCCTCTCTCCCCAGAAATAACATTCGCGAAACGTGTGCTGTTTGGGCCGGACGACCGGCTCATCAACCTGCACCTGGATGTAGCCCTTGTTGAAATACAAATTTTTGATCGTTTCCGTGTCTTCCCTGAGCTCTTCCGTTCGCAGCGTGCCGCTCCGGCCGAAAAAGGAAAAAAACCAGTGCTCCTGTGTTTTGAGGGCGGCCTTGATTTCCTTGGTTGAGATGGCGTTGTTTCCCGTAATGACGACGTCCTCCAGCTTGACCTTTTCCCCCTCTTCGATATAGAAGACGACGCTTCGGTCTCCGCCCCGCTGTTCGCTTACCACGGGCACGACGACCGCGTCGTAATATCCCTCTTCCTGGTATTTAAGCCGTATCTTCTCGGCGTTTTCATTGATCAGCTGAAGGTTGAAGGCGGTCCGCGGCAGCAGGGTCAGTCCTTCCTTCAGCTTTTCCGTGGTCAACTCTTCATTGCCTTCTATGGTGATCTCCCGGATCAGGGGTTTTTCTTTCAAAACGAAGATGACCTTGAGTCCGCTCTCGAATCCCTCGGTCTTCACCTGAACATCTTCAAAGTGGCCGAGCTGGTACAGCACCTTGATATCGTCTTTGATCAGGGACGGAGAAAAAACCTCTCCCTCCTTCGTTTTTATCTTGGCCAGGATCGTTGCCGTCTCAATCCTCTTGTTCCCCTGCACCTCAATGAAGGTGACCTTCACCCCGTTAGAAAATGTCGCTGGTTCCTGAGGAGAGGCTGAGATTTCACGTTGGGAAGTCGAAGACTCTCCAACGGGGTGAACCTCATCTGCCGCACCGGGAAAAGCGAAAAAAAATACCAGCAGGAATACCAGTGCCCCGATGGCCGCAGCACGCTGTTTATGCACGTTTCCGACAACCTCCAAAATTCGCAGTAAGAACGGAATACTATATCATGGAGCTGTGAAGGTGTAAACAAAAATTTACGCGGACAGCCTTGAGATGGCCTCATTTGACAGCAGAATTCCGCGATCGGTCAGATGCATTCTGCCCCCTGAAATCCGGAGCAGCCCCGCCCTCAGAAGTGGAGTCATGTTCCTTTCAAGCCTCTCGAAATAGCGAGGGCCGTATTCCCTCTCGTAGCGATGAAGGTCGATGCCGTTCATGGTCCTCAGATTCAAAAGAATGGTCTCCCGTGACGCCTCCTCCGGTCCGGGAAATTCCGCATCTGCGACCGTTGATTCCCCTGCGGAAAGACGCCGGGCGTATTCTTCCGTGTCGGCGATCGTATGATGGCGTCTGCCTGAAAGGTATGACGAGGCCCCTGGGCCCAGCCCCAGATATTCGCCCCTGACCCAGTAGTTCATATTGTGCCGGCACTCATAGCCCGGCAGGGCGAAGTTCGATATTTCATAACGTCCATAGCCGACGGCCGCAAGCTCGGTCACGGCGTATTCGTACATGTCCGCGGCGAGATCATCGTCAGGAAGCGCAGAGCCTCCCGCCCCGGCCTCCTCTTTCCATCGTGAACCGTCATCAAGGGAAAGACTGTACACGGACAGGTGCTCAGGTCTGCATCTCCTAGCCCTGTCCAGCGTGTCCTTCCACTGGAACATGGTCTGCCCCGGTATGCCGTAGATGAGGTCGATGCCGATATTCTGAAACCCGGCGTCTCTGGCCAGAAGAAAAGCTTCTTCAGCATGGGCCGCAGTGTGCGGCCTGCCGAGAGTCAGAAGCATCTCGCCGGAGAACGACTGGACGCCGAGGCTCAGGCGGTTCACCCCGCGTTCACGCCACGTCGCGAGCGTCTCTTTCGTGATTGAATTCGGGTTGGCCTCGACAGTGAATTCGAGATCTTCGGCGAGATGAAAATTTTCCGTGATAATGTCCAGCACCCTGGAGGTCTGCTGTGAGGAGAGAACCGACGGCGTACCGCCGCCGATGTAGATGCTGTAAAAAATCCTGTCTCTGAATTCAGCCTGATAGCCCGATGCCTCGCGGTTCAATGCGATAATAAAGGCGTCAGCGTTCTCCGGAGTATATGGTGTTGAATAAAAACCACAGTACGGGCACTTTCCGACACAAAAAGGTATATGGATATAGAGAGTCAACATATTGATATATAGAACGTTTAAAAACTGACATAAAGACCGGGTGTCTCGTATCGGTGCAAAGATGCAATCCGAATGCCAGTGCGGGAGGCTAAGAAGTGGAGGAGATAGTGATGATAAGCGCTGACTCGTCGCAATTCGGGAACTTGACACAATTCAGGCAGTCGGTCCAGATTTTATGAGGCAGTTCTTTTTTGTCCACGTCCGCAAAACCCAGTTTCCGGAAAAAGCCCGCCTGGTAGGTCAGCACGAACACCCGGGCCACCTGAAGCGACACGGCTTCGGCCAGACACTGCCGGACGAGCGACGCGCCGATGCCCCGCTTCACCCGGTCCCGGCGCACCGCAAGCGAGCGTATCTCTGCAAGTCCGTCCCAGCTGATGTGCAGGGCGCACACGCCGACGAGCGCATCATCCTCCTCATAAACGTGGAAGTCACGCAGGTTTTCGTAGAGCTCATTCAACGTGCGGGGCAGCATCTGTCCTGAGTCCGCGTACTGGTTCACGAGCGATTGAATCGCTTTGACATCGGTCAATCTCGCCTTGCGTATCATCAGGAGAAAAATTACTCTGTTATCATGATCTTGTCAACAAAAAAGCGTTCAGAACTCCTGTCTCCGGGGCTCTCCGGTTATTGCACAAGCCGTATGCGCACAGCTGTCATGTCCGCGCACAGGTGATTTTATCTGTCTGCTTGGGGCGTAAATCTAAAGCGAGGCGCTGACGGTTGCGCAGTGCATTGCAGGACGTACGTGAACCAAATGTGCTCTTGACTTTAACTTGCCGATTGGAGTATATTTTAATCAAAAGGTAAACGAATTTCACGAGAATGAATGTCTGAAGGCGGTTACCACGATATGATGTTTGAAAAGTTCACTGAACGAGGAAGAAAAGTCATCGTCTACGCACGGGAAGAGGCGGAGCGGCTGCAGAACGATTACCTGGGCACGGAACATATTCTGCTCGGGACGCTCCGCGAAGAGGATGGAATCCCGGTGGCCGTTCTCCGCAAGATGGGCATCGATGTCGACCAGATTCGCATGGAGGTCGAACGGAATCTGCCCTCCAGCGGAAACACACTCACCTTCGGAGACATCCCCTTTACTCCCCGCGCAAAGAAAGTCCTCGAATATGCGGTTGAAGAAGCCCGGCTCCTCGGCCACAATTATATCGGGAGCGAACATCTTCTCCTCGGACTTATCCGGGAGGAAGAGGGCATCGGCGGCAAGATCCTCCGCAGTTTCGGCGTGAATCTCCTCGGCTCCCGGCAACTGGTCATCAATTATCTCCGGCGCGCCGCAACGCAGGTCAGCGCGAAAAAAAGCCCCACGCCCGCCCTTGACGAATTCAGCAGGGACCTGACGCAGCTGGCGAGGAGCGGCAAGCTCGATCCGGTCATCGGACGCGACCAGGAGATCGACCGCGTCCTGCAGATCCTTTCCCGCAGGACCAAGAATAATCCCGTCATCATCGGCGAGCCCGGCATCGGCAAGACCGCGATCGTCGAGGGGCTCGCTCAGCGGATCATCAACAGCGATGTTCCCGAAAACATCATGAACCGGCGCGTAGTTTCCCTCGACCTCGGTTCGTTGATCGCGGGGACCAAGTACCGCGGCCAGTTCGAGGAGCGGCTGAAGATCGTGATGAAGGAGATTGTCCAGGCGGACAATATCATCCTGTTCATCGACGAGCTGCACACGCTGGTCGGAGCGGGAGCGGCCGAAGGTTCCATCGATGCTTCGAGCATGTTGAAGCCCGCCCTCGCGAGGGGTGAGGTCCAGTGCATCGGCGCAACCACGCTTGATGAGTTCCGAAAGCATATTGAAAAGGACGGCGCGCTCAAGCGCCGGTTCCAGCCCATCTATGTGCAGCCGCCCAGTCTGGAAGAGACCATCAACATCATAAAAGGCCTGCGGCCGAAGTACGAGTCGCACCACAAAATCAAGATCACGGACGAGGCCATCGTAGCCGCCTCCCGTCTTTCCGACCGTTACATCACCGACCGGTTCCTCCCGGACAAGGCCATCGACGTCATTGATGAGGCGGGGGCCAAGGCGAAGCTAAACCGTTATACCTACCCAGCCGAGATGAAGTCCATCGAGAAGAAGCTCAAGAAGCTCGAACAGGAGAAGAACCTGTTCTCGCGGATCAAGGACTATGTTCGGGTCGAATCCATTCACGAGGAAGAGGACCGCCTGCGAGAATCGCTCGACGGCATTCACAAGGATTGGAAAGACAATCAGGAAAAGAACATCCCCGTGGTCGGAGAAGAAGATGTTGCCGGCATCGTCTCCCATATCACCGGAATCCCTCTCTCCCGGCTCGAGGAAAAAGAAGCGTCGCGCCTTCTGCGGATGGAAGAGGAGCTCCACAAGAGGATCGTCGGACAGGATGAGGCCATCTATGCCGTATCGCGGGCGATCCGGCGCTCCCGGGTCGGCCTCAAAACGCGCAAACAACCCATCGGCTCGTTCATCTTCCTCGGCCCCACCGGCGTGGGAAAGACGGAACTCGCACGGGCGCTCGCCTCGTTCCTCTTCGACAGCGAGGACGCGCTCATCCGTGTTGACATGTCGGAATACATGGAAAAGTTCAGTTCGTCGCGGCTTGTCGGTTCGCCTCCCGGCTATGTCGGATATGATGACGGCGGCCAGTTGACGGAAAAAATCCGGCGCAGGCCCTATTCAGTCGTTCTCTTTGACGAGATAGAAAAGGCGCATCCGGACATATTCAACATGCTCCTCCAGGTTCTTGACGACGGTTACATGACGGACAGCTTCGGAAGAAAGGTTGATTTCCGAAACACCGTGATCATCATGACGTCCAATCTCGGCGCCCGGATGATCGACAAGGACACAACCCTCGGTTTCCAGCAGGCGAGCGCCATGACTCAGTATGAGAAAATGAAGGGCAATGTAACATCCGAGCTGAAGCGGGCCTTCAACCCCGAGTTCCTGAACCGGATCGACGAGGTGGTCGTTTTCCACCCGCTGACCGAGGAACATCTCGTCAAGATTGTGGACATGCTCGTGGTCGAGCTGAATTCGCAGATGATCACGGACCGGAGCATCCAGCTTGAGGTATCCGAGGAAGTGAAGGAATGGCTCATCCGTGAAAACTTCCAGCCCACCTACGGCGCCAGGCCCATGCGCCGCGCCGTGCAGAAACATCTTGCCGACCCTCTTTCCGAGGAGATACTGAGAGGTCGCTTCAGGGACGTTCATCGGGTGCTGGTGAAGCTGAAAAACGGTTTTGTGGAGTTCCAGGAAGAGGAAGCAGCCTTACTCGCAAAAGTTTGATGAGGTAAGATTTCAAAAGCCGTTGCCTGATTACCGGCAACGGCTTTTTTATTTGATCCAGCTGGTTGATTCGTTCCCTACCCTCGCCGGACAATCCGGGTATTACAGCATCTGCTGTACAAATTTTCGAACTGCTTGAATCTGCTGAAGGGGGGCGTGCCGAACTTCATCAAGCTTGTATACGTTCCGTTTCGATGCCCGAAAAAGAAACTGCTCTCCCCCCTTGCCTCGAACGGGTTTGAACACAATCCCATCGGAAGCAGGAACGGCCTCTGGGCGGCGGGGTTCATCAGTCAACACGAGAAAGTCATTCAGGAACGGGATAAGGCGTGAAATCCCGCCGGCCAGCTCGATCTTCGCGGGAGGATGCTTCATCGAATGGAAAGAGGCCGTAAGCGCGCGCATGCCCGGAGGGGCAAAATCCGGATCTTCCTGAGCGCTCAGTGCCACGGCGATGAAGTCGTTCGGCTGGTTATAGTCCGGAAGGTACAGCACATCCCGGGTCATGCCCATCGGCACGACCTTGTCGAGAATGCCGAGAAAAAGCAGCGGCACGCGTTGTTCCTGAGAGTCCAGCAGGACAGTCCCGGCCTCGATCATTTCCCGATTCGTTCTGATGCCGATGGCGCGATTGTTCCGTATAACAATTTCCTGCGCCGCTTCTTTATATCGAATGTCGCCGCCCTTTTGAAGGACAATTCCGAGCAGCCGGTCCGCAAGCTTCCTTGGTCCCCCGGAATAATAAAACGGACGCGTGTTGCACAAGGCAATCAGCGTCGCGAGCGAAAGTTTGGAGACAGGGCGCTGGAAAAAAAACAGGGATTGAATATCAAAAAATGACCGCAATTCACTGCTGAATGCATATTTCCGGATGAATCCGGCGGCCGATCTTCGTTGCGAGAAATACGCATAGACGCGGTTCCTGGCGTTCCTATCGGCTTCTTTCTTCAGATCTCGGTAAAATCGTGCGACTGTCCGGATCTCCGGGCGAAACTCTCTATTAAGCTCTTCGAGCGTTTCCTCCTGATCCCCGGAAATCGTGATTCTCCTGTCAGGAAGAGCCACCTGATAAGCCTGTGCGGAAGCAAGTGCCGGTTCCCCCAAGCCCAGGTCGGCAAGGAGTTGGTGAAACAGTCCGTCCTGTTCAAAACCATAGGAAAGAGACGGGCCGGGGCAAAAAAGAAAACCATCCCTTGCCGCCACACCAAGGGCGTCATCGAGGGAGGGGCTCGGGGTGCACAGGATGGCTTTTTTCCCCTTGGTGCTCAGAAGCGCAGCAGCGGCAAGTCCTCCGAGACCCGCTCCCGCAACGGCTAAATCATATTGGCGCATGCGGCCTCCGACAAATTAAAGATAAAAAAAAGGAAATAGGTATGTTGACAAAACCTCCTATTCCCTCTCCCGTTACTCATATGGCCCACAACAGATGTTATTATGTTTTTGCCTTGTCCCGCATGGCCTCTTTTCGGGAAAGCCGGATCTTGCCTTGTCGGTCGATCTCAAGGACCTTCACGAGCACCTCGTCTCCTTCTTTCAGCTCATCGGTGACTTTCTCGATCCGCTGGTCGGAGATCTGCGAAATATGGAGCAGTCCGTCGGTACCGGGGAATATCTCGACAAAGGCGCCGAAGTCCATGATCTTCCTGACCTTGCCCATGTAGAGCTTCCCGACCTCGGCGTCCTGTACGATGCCCCGGATGATCTCCTTGGCTTTGTTTGCCGCAGCCTCGTCCGACGACGCGATATTGATTGTGCCGTCGTCCTCGATGTCGATCTTCGCTCCGGTCTGTTCGACAATGCTCCTGATCACCTTGCCGCCGCTCCCGATCACATCCTTGATCTTGTCGGGATTGATCTGCATGGTGATGATCCTGGGCGCATAGGGATTCAGCGTGTTCCGGGGCGCGGAAAGCGTTTCCAGCATCTTTCCGAGGATGTGCAGCCGCCCGTCCTTCGCCTGCTGCAGGGCACTTCGCATGACCTCGATGGTGATCCCTTCGATCTTCATGTCCATCTGGAGCGCGGTGATACCCTTGCTCGTTCCGGTCACCTTAAAGTCCATGTCGCCCAGATGGTCCTCAAGACCGAGGATGTCCGAGAGTACAATGACTTTATCCCCTTCTTTGATGAGACCCATGGCGATGCCGGCTACCGGCGACTTGATCGGCACGCCCGCGTCCATGAGCGCCAGCGTACCGCCGCATACCGTCGCCATGGACGATGACCCGTTGGATTCCAGAATATCCGACACGAGCCTGATCGTGTAGGGGAACTCCTGCTTGGTCGGGATCATCGCCTTCAACGCCCGCTCTGCGAGCGCGCCATGCCCGACTTCCCGCCTGCCCGGTCCGCGGAGGGGCTTGGTCTCGCCCACGCTGAAGGGCGGAAAGTTGTAGTGCAGCATGAAGGTTTTAAAATACTGGCCTTCGAGGGCGTCTATGCGTTGTTCGTCTTCGGACGTTCCGAGCGTGGCCACAGCCAGTGCCTGGGTCTCGCCGCGGGTAAAGAGCGCCGAGCCGTGTGTCCTCGGGAGGAGCCCCACTGACGAGCTGATGGGCCGGATCTCATCCGGTCTTCTGCCGTCGGCGCGGATGTTCTTGTCGAGGACGATCTTGCGGACCTCGTCTTTTTCCAGGTTGAGGAATATCGTCGATATCTGGCGGCCCCTCGTGGGTTCGTCTTCCTTCTTCAGCTTCTGCTTGATCTCGTCGAGCAGGACATCGAGCGTTTTCTGACGCTCCATCTTGTTCGGGATGACGATGGCGGTCAACAACCGGTCCATGGCGAGCGCGGCCACCTGCGCCGCGAGTTCCTTGTCGATCTCCACGACCTTGACGGACCGCTTGGGTTTTCCGACCTTCGCGGCCAGATCGTTCTGGAGCGCCACGATCTTCTTGATCTCGCGGTGGGCGACCTCAAGGGCCTCGAGCATCTGGTCCTCGGTCAGTTCGTTGGCCCCGCCTTCGACCATCATAATAGCGTCGGCAGTGCCGGCCACGACCAGATTCAGGCGCGTGGCCTCGAGTTCCTTCTGACCGGGGTTGATGATGAATTGGCCGTCGATGAGTCCGACCCGCACGGCGCCGATGGGGCCGCGAAAGGGGATATCGGATATCGCAAGAGCGGCCGACGATGCGATCATGCCCATGAGATCCATGGAGCTTTCATCGCCGATGGACAGCACGTTTGCGATTATCTGCGTGTCGTAATAGTACCCCTCGGGGAACAAAGGTCTGATCGGCCGGTCGATGAGCCGCGACGTCAGGATTTCCTTTTCGCTCTGCCGCCCCTCGCGTTTGAAAAATCCGCCGGGGATTCTTCCCGCGGCATACGCCTTTTCCTGATAGTCCACCGTCAGGGGAAGAAAATCAACGTTTTCCCGTTCGAGCTTCGAGGCAACGGCCGTAGAAAGGACCACGGTGTCGCCGTACCGGGCAACGACTGCGCCGCTCGCCTGTTTGGCCATCAATCCCGTTTCCAGGATCAGTCGTTTGCCGCCTATTTCTGTTTCCACAGTTGTTGCCATGAAACCTCACTTTTCCCTAAAGAGTCCCTCACCTTCATTCCTCCCCCTCGACGGGGGAGAAATGAAAGGCGGGGGTGATGATCGCTATGCCGTGGAAGCATCGGTGTTCATCATCTCAGACGAACACCGATCACGGACGATTGATGACGTTGGTAATGTTATTTGCGTATACCGAGCTGGTCTATGACCTGACGGTAACGGTCCAGATCGTTTTTCTTCAGGTAGTCCAGATGGCGACGCCGCTGACCGACCATTTTCAGGAGACCTCTCCGCGAATGGTTGTCATGTTTGTGCGCCTGCAGGTGTTCCGTCAGATGACTGATGCGCCCGCTTAAAAGCGCAATCTGTACTTCCGGAGAACCCGTGTCCGTCGCATGCCTGCGATAGGTACTGATCACACTGGTCTTCTGCTCCTTATCCATAACCGCACCCTCCTTTCTTTGCATTTCTGAAAGCCGTAAATTATCATATTTACAGCAGGTTGTAAAGCGTTTTATTCACGCATCGCAAGAAAAAACCAATTCAGGCCGGAAAAAACCGTTATCAACGCGGGCGATGGCCACAAGGGCTCCGGATGGATCGTGGATTCTCACCAGGGCGCCGTCCCTGTTCGCACCGGATGCGGGACAGGAGACGCGGTTGCCGTGTGAAATCCGCCCGGCCTCGGCAGCCGGAAGGGGCACAGCGGGAAACTCGGCAAGGACCTCGTCGATCGGGATCATTGCCTTGTCCACGGCGCCTGTGGACGCCATTGCTGCAAGTTCATCGATTGTTACGCACGAAGCGAGTCTGAATCCGCCGGACCGTGTCCGCTGAAGGCTCGTCAGATGCGCGCCGCTGCCCAGTACCTCACCGATGTCCGAACACAGCGACCTGATGTACACTCCCTTCGCGCATCGCACCGTGAGGGTCACGAAGGGATCATCATACGCCGTCAGTTCAATATCATGAATGGTAGCGGGTCTCGGCTTGTTCTGCTCCGCCCTCCCCTGCCGCGCCAGCTTGTACGAGGGAACACCCGCGATTTTAACCGCCGAGAACGCGGGCGGACGCTGCATGATCGTGCCGGTGAATTTTCTTATCACCGAGATGAGTGCTTCGCGGTCGGGCGCTGTATAGGGCCTGGTCTCCAGCACGCGGCCTTCGGCATCAAGCGTATCCGTCGTTATCCCGAGCCGCATGATTGCCCGGTATTCCTTCTCGCCCGCTTCGAGGTATTGAGCGATCCGGGTCGCTTTCCCGATGCAGAGCACCAGAACTCCGGTTGCGAGCGGGTCGAGCGTGCCCGTATGTCCGATCCTTTTTTCTCCAAGGATCCGTCGCGCGTGCTGCACAACATCGTGCGAGGTCATGCCCGACGGTTTATTGATATTAACGACGCCGTTCATCAGGCATGCCGCTCCCCCCGTCCATCTGTGCTGTGACGATTCTGCCGACTTCACTCACGACCTTTGGGAGAACTTCATCGAGAGGACCTTGCATGAGACCGCCGGCGGCGTTTTTGTGGCCCCCGCCGCCCAGCGATTGCGCCAGACCCGTCAGGTCCACGCGCCCCTTGGAACGAAGGCTGATTTTGTACTGAGCCGCCGAAGTCTCCCGGAACAGGACCGCGACTTCAACACCCTTTACGGACCGGACGAAATTGACGAAATTGTCGGTATCTTCAGCCGTGGTGCCGGTCCTTCGGTACAGCTCCTCGGTAACGACCACCCATGCGATTCGTCCATCCGGGCTGCGCTCCATGCCGGCCAGCACGTGGCCGAGCAGTTTGAGGCGCCTGAAAGCGAAGGACTCGTACACGTTTTCCGTAACGAGCCACGGGTCGGCGCCCGCTTCAAGCAGCGTAGCGGCGATTTTCATGCTCTCCGGCGACGTATTGGAATACCGGAACGATCCCGTGTCCGTAAAAATCGCGGTATACAGGCAGAGTGCGATATCGCGGTCCAGAGGCGCTCCGAGTTCCAGGATCAGCTTGTAGATCATCTCGCCGCAGGCGGACGCTTCGGGGTCGAGCCAGGTGAGAGGCCATTCGCGCGGGTTTGTTATGTGGTGGTCGATATTAATCAGGACGTCGGCGGGATAGGACTTATCGAAGAGCCCCGTGCGCGGGGGATCGGCATCTACTACCACATGGGCATCATACCGTCCCGGGACCGGTTTGCCCGTTTTAATGCGCCCGGCATGGGGCAGGAACCGGTAAATGTCCGGCACGGGGTCGAGGTTGTGCGCGGTCACGGTCATGCCGGTCTTCTCAAGGGCAAGCATGAGCGCGATTTGGGAACCGAGCGTATCTCCATCCGGGCTTCTGTGCGCCGAAATCAGCACCGTCCTGCATTGTTTCAGCGCCGTGATAATGCGCGCGGGATCACTCATCGGACGGGTCCTTCTTGCTCTTCTCCTCCTCGATGGCGCGCAGCAGCTCCATGATGTGAGCCCCCTGCTCCACCGTAGCGTCAAACCGGAACAGGAGTTCGGGCGTGAATCTCATCCGCATGCGTTTCCCGAGCTCCGCCCGGATGAAGACCGCAGCGCTCTCCAGGCCCTTGAGAGTCTGCGCCTTGTCGCCGCCGTAGACGCTCACGAACACCTTCGCGTTCCGCAGGTCGTCGGCCACTTCGACATCGGTTACCGTCACGAAGCCGATCCGGGGGTCCTTGATTTTGCGCATGAGGATGTCCGCGATCTCCTGCTTCATCTGATCGCTGACGCGTTCTGCTCTTTTATAAGTCGGTTTGGACATGGATAATAATCAGGAGTCAGGAGCCAGTAGTCAGGAGTCAGAAGAAGTGACGAATACCGATTGAATTTTCTTCTGGATACTGGTTCCTGGATTCCGTCTCCTGCCTTTAGAGAATCTCTATATGATAATCAAGCAGGTCTATTTCCGGAACGCCGCGGACGAGGTTCAGCACATGGTCCAGTGTTTGGTTGAGGTGGGATTTATCGTTGCTCACGACCGCCACTGCGAGGCACGCCTTCTGCCAGAGATCATTGTCCTCGACCTCCGCAACCGAAACATTGAACCTGTTCCGGATCCTGTCCTTCAGACTGCGGAGCGAATGCCGTTTGTCCTTGAGCGACCCGCTGTCCGGGACATGCAATTCTATGGTACAGACGCCGATAAACATCGTGTATGCCGGAACGACATCTCCGGCCGTGAACGACGCGCGGTTTACAGCTTTGCCGCCACCTTGTCGATCACATAGGCCTCGATGATGTCTCCCACCTTGATGTCGTTGAAGTTTTCGACTCCGAGGCCGCACTCGTATCCGGACTGCACCTCGCGCACGTCGTCCTTGAACCGTTTCAGCGAATGGAGCTTGCCGGTGTAGACGAGTACGTTGTCGCGAAGCACCCTGACTCCGTCGTTTTGTCTCGTCATGACCCCCTCGACGACGTAAGCGCCGGCGATGGTGCCGACCTTGGAAACATGGAACGTCTGGCGTACCTCGGCGCGTCCGAGAATGCGCTCCTTGAGCGTGGGTTCGAGCAGCCCTTCCATGGCGGCCTTGATGTCGTCAATCGCGTTGTAGATGATATTGTACAGCCGGACATCCACTCCTTCGCGCTGCGCCAGTTCGGTCGCCTTCGGTTCGGCCCGGACGCTGAACCCGATGATGATCGCGTTCGACGCCGCGGCGAGCATCACGTCGGTTTCGGTAATGGCGCCCACGGAGCTGTGGATGACTTTGAGTTTGACTGCGGCTGTCGAGAGCTTTTCGAGGGAGTCGACGATAGCGCCAGCCGAGCCCGACACGTCGGCCTTGATCACGATGTTCAGTTCTTTTACCATACCTTCCTGAATCTGGGTATGGAGGTCTTCAAGGGTCACTTTCTTCATGCCGGCCATTTCGGTGGTCCGTTGTTTGGCCTGCCGCGTCTCGGCGATCTGCCGGGCTTTGCGCTCTTCCTCAAGCACCACGAAACGATCGCCCGCCAGGGGAACGCTGGAAAAACCGATGACCTCCGCCGGCATGGACGGTCCGGCGCTTTCGACCCGGTCGCCCTTGTCGTTGATGAGCGCCCGCACCTTGCCGAACTGGGAGCCGGTCACGAAGAACTCGCCCACTTTGAGCGTGCCGGATTGGACCAGCACCGTGGCCACCGGGCCGCGGCCCCGGTCGAGCTTGGCTTCGATGACCGTACCCCTCGCCATCTTGTCGGGGTTCGCCTTCAGTTCAAGGACATCGGCCTGGATGAGGACCATCTCGAGCAGGTGCTCAAGACCCATCTTTTTCTTCGCCGAAACCTCGCAGAAGATGGTCTGGCCCCCCCACTCTTCGGAGATGAGCTCGAATTCGGACAGTTCCTGTCTTACCCGGTCCGGCTTGGCCTCGGGCTTGTCGATTTTATTGATCGCGACGATGATAGGGACGCCGGCGGCTTTTGCGTGGCTGATCGCTTCACGCGTCTGCGGCATTACGCCGTCATCAGCCGCGACCACGAGGATCACGATGTCCGTTACCTGGGCGCCCCGGGCGCGCATGGCGGTAAACGCCGCATGGCCCGGCGTATCGAGAAAGGTGATGTCCCTGCCCTTGAGACTGACCTGGTAGGCGCCGATGTGCTGGGTGATGCCGCCCGCTTCCCTCGAAACGACATTGGTCTCTCGAATCGAATCGAGAAGGGACGTCTTCCCATGATCGACGTGTCCCATAATGGTTACCACCGGGGGCCGTGGGACCATGGCCTCCACCGCATCCGCCTTTTCCTCGAGGATGTCTTCTGCGGACTCGATGCTCGCGATCTCGGCCTTGACGCCGTACTCATCCGCCAGGAGCAGCGAAGCATCCATGTCCATGGGCTGGTTCTGCGTTGCCATGATGCCCATGGTCATGAGTTTTTTGATGACATCGCCCACTTTCTGTCCCATGACTTCGGCAAATTCTTTTATGGTGCAGCCTTCCTGTATCTTGACGACCTTTTTCCGGGGCTTGGTGATTTCCGCCACGTCGGTCTGCAGTCCATGCCGGTCGTCCTTCTTGTGCGGCCTCTTTCCGGTCGGAAGCGTCTTCAGATCCGGCAGCTTTTTGAACGACGGCTTGTCACGGAACTCGCGTTCCTGTTTCTGATCAAATTCGGATTTTTTCTTGTCCCATTTTTTCTTAGTCGGTTTTCCGGGAACGGGAGGTACGAGGGAGGCGGGCACCTGAGAGGCCTCCAGCACGGGGGAACGGAAGGCCGATTTTTCGAAGGGACGACTTCCCGGACGCTGCTGGCCGCCGAAGGGCCGCTGGCCGGGTTGGGGACGGCCGGGATACTGAGCCTGCGCCGGACGCTGGCCCACTGTCTGCGGACGCTGAGCCGGCTGAGCTGCGACCGGTGCCGGCTGCGCCGCGGGAAGAACAGCGCTCTTTTCTTCCAGCTTCGCCGCCGGGACCTCTTTAATCAGACCAACGGGCGGAATGACCGGCGGCGCCGGCATGGCCGGTTTCGGCATCGGTGGAATGGGGGCTGGTTTCGGTTTTGCACCCGGCTTCTCAAGCGTTGAGGAAAATTTCCCGATCAGCGCCGCCGCCTTCTTCATCCGTTCTTCCCTGTTAAGCAGAGGGTCGACCGGCTCTTTTTCCTTCTTGGTTTTTTCCTTTTCCTTTTCCTTGCGGATAGCTTTCAGCTTCTCGATCAGGGACTTGGATTCCTTGTCATCAAGACCGCTGGACGGGGTCTTCGCCTTGATGCCCATCTTCTCAAGAACCGAGATGAGATCTTTGCTTTCGACCCCCATTTTTTTTGCCAGCTCGTGCACCCGGATCACGGTCATAAAATCACATACCCCCGAAAGGTTCTAAAATTATTAAAATATTTTACTCTAACCAATGATATTTATCAAGCCTTTTAATCTCTGCGTCTCGTTCCAGAGCGCGTCAGCAAGCCCTTTGTCCAGTATTCCGACCACGCCGACGAGTTCCCGGTTGAGAATGGCGCCGAATTCATCACGGGTGAAAAGGGTCTCCTGACGGAGAGAGACGGAACCATGAACCGCAACCTTTTCTCTCGTCCCTTCGGAAAGATCGGCCGCATAGAACAACAGCTCGACCCGGCCCTTTGCCAGGGCATCCTGCACGGCGGAAGACCCCGCCGCAATTTTGCCGGCTTTCAATGAAATGGAAAGCAGCGCCTTGATCTTGTCCTTTATGGTCGCGGCAAGCTGAGAAACAAAGGCCTCCGGGTCCGGAGGCTGGACCCTGGTACGGAGCGCCCGCGCCAGCGGTTCTTTCGCCAGCGCCTTTTTGATGCACTCCTGTGTCGGACAGACGTAGGCTGCGCGACCGGTCAGTTTTTCACGGTAGTCGATCACGACCCCCGCGGGGCCGGCGATGATCCTGACGACCTCCTCTTTTTTCAGCACCCTTCGGCATCCGATGCACGTTCTTTCCGGTTGATGCGCCATAGCACCTCAGCGGATGAGTTCCGCTTATTTCCCGAGAAGCGCGCGCGCCGACACCAGAATCTTCTGAGCGGTTTTTGCCCCTATGCCGGGTACTGCCAGGATCTCCTCGTCGGTCATGGCCGCGATCTTCTCGACCGTGTCGTAGCCCGCTTCTTTAAGAAATTCCGCGGTCTTCTCGCCCACTCCTTCGATCGTCGTGAGCTCCGAGCCTGCCGGGACATTCCCCGGTTCAGCCGCAGCAGCCTGGGCCTCCAGGGTTTCCGCGGCCTCCGTTTCCTCCGCCATCTTGCGAGTTTCTTCGACGATGGCGGCCTCGATTTCCTGTTCGCGCTCTTTCTGGCGTTCCTGATCGTATTCCGATTCGCTCAGGATGTCGATCTTCCAGCCCGTCAGTTTGGCGGCAAGCCTTACGTTCTGCCCCTTCTTGCCGATGGCCAGAGAGAGCTGGGAATCGGCCACCACGGCCAGGGCAGACCGGTCTTCCTCGGTCACGCCGACCTTTTCCACCACGGCCGGGCTCAGGGCCTTGGCGATAAAGATGCGCGGGTCCTCCGACCAGGGGATGATGTCTATCTTCTCGCCCCTCAGTTCGCGGACAACGGCCTGCACGCGGGACCCCTTCATGCCGACGCAGGCGCCGACGGGATCAACCTGGGATTCCTTGGAAGCGACGGCGATCTTGGTGCGGTCCCCCGCCTCGCGAACGACGCATTTTACTTCAACGATGTTCTCGTAGATCTCGGGGACCTCCATTTCGAACAGCCGTGAAACGAAATCGGGATGGGCGCGGGAGAGCACGACTTGCGGCCCTTTCGAGGTGTCCCGCACCTCCATCACAAAGGCCCTGACGCGGTCTCCCCGGCGGTAGCTCTCGCGCGGGACCTGCTCGCGCGCCGGAAGCACGGCTTCGGTCTTGCCGAGATCGATGTAATAGGCGCCCTTTTCATGGCGCAGCACGATGCCGTTTACGAGTTGGCCGATCTTGTCGTTGAACTCCTTGAAAATCACGTCGCGTTCGGCTTCGCGCACCTTCTGGACGATGACCTGGCGCGCGGTCTGGGCCGCGATCCTGCCGAAACCCTGAAACTCCACCTGGAGAGGCACCTCGCCGTCCATCTGGGCCTCGGGGAAAAGCGTTTGCGCCTCCTCCAGCGTGATCTCCTCGTCCGAGTTCGTCACGTCCTGCACGACCTTCTTGTAGGCGTACATGACGATGTCGCCCCGTTTCGGGTCGATCTGCACGGCGATGCGCTGCGCGCCGTATTTTTTCTTGGCCGCGCTCACGAGCGCGGATTCAACGGCTTCGATCACCATCTCCTTGGAGATGCCCTTTTCCTTGCTGATCTGATCTATCACGTGAATGAGTTCCTGACTCATAGGTCACAGTCCTCCTGATGAAATCTTTGTTGAAAAAACAGGCGCAAAATTTGTTTCTCGCTTAAAATACCACTTCCAAAGAGGCCTTCGCGATATCGTCCAGCGGGATATCCACGACCGCCCCTGATTCAAGCTCCACCTTTACCAGTTCACCTGCCAGGCCGATCAGCTTCCCGTGAAACACCTTCTGTCCGTTGATCTGCTGGTAGGTCTTGATCTTGACGACGCTTCCGATAAAACGGGCATAATGCCCGGGTTTGTTCAGCGTCCGGTCAAGCCCGGGCGACGATACTTCAAGCGTGTAGGCGTGGGAGACTATGTCTTCCACGTCAAGCGCCGCGCTCAGGTCCCTGCTCACGGTCTCGCAGTCATTGAGCGTGACTCCGGATTCCTCCCGGTCGATGTAAATCCGGAGAAGCCACGAAGGACCATGTTTCTGGAACTCCAGGTCCCAGAGGGTGAGCCCCAGGGACTCCAGAATCGGGTCGAGAAGCCCCCGTATCCGGTCCGCGATATCGGCCATTGTTTGCCCCAAATAAAAAGAGTGGGCAAAAACGCCCACTCTTAATGGAATTTCCCAGAGTGCTGGGTCTTTTTAACATAGTGGAACCAGGAATGCAAGAAAAAAGTATGCCATTGTGCTATTTTGTCAATGCCGTTGCTGTTCAGAACCGAGCCGGCGCATCCCCGATTTTTGCCGTTTTGTACCATGCCTCAAACTGCGAAGCTCCCGGCTCCCCTTCCGCCGGGGACCAGGACGCGACGTGATGTTCCACGGGCTGGGCATAGGGTCCCTGTTTAATCTCGAAGAAGATGGTACCGCTTTCAAGCGAAGCCATGGCATGCCAGGTCTTCTGCGGGATTTCGACTGCATATACCGGGCCTCCAGCTTTAAGCACGGACCGCTCGATCACTGTTCCGGCATCATCAAACGCGAGGAAAACAGCGCTCCCGCGCAAAAGCAGGAAAACCTCAAAGGTGTCCGGCGAAGCGTGCCGGTGCGGCCGGATGTAGGTGCCGGGTTCTATGGCCACGCACAAGCGCTGGACGGGATCGGAGAGTTCGGGATGGAGGTTATGATGTGCCCGCTTTCTGGGCGAATCTTTTGCCTTTTGGGTAAGTGAATCGAGTAATGTGTGGTCGATCTGCTTCATTGCTAACTCCTGTTCAGTTAATTGGTTTTTTAATTTGATTTCTAATTTTTGGTCCGTGGTCCCCTACCGTGGCAGCGCCTCAGTCGCAGTTATAGATTTCCTATCTCTTTTGCAGCTAATGCAGGCCAATGCCTTTGTTACAGAAGCTCGACTGACTTTATGCTTTTGACCTTTTCGTACAGTTTTTTGTCCGCGGTCACGAATATACATTTGAGCTTCCTGCTGAGCTCAACATAAGCAGCGTCATAAAGTGTTATTTTATATTTTTTGGACAGGGTCAGGCCGCTCTGAAACTCTTCCAATCCGAGGTCGAACCGTTCGAGGGAGAAATCCCAAAGAAGCGAAAAGGCTTCTGTAACGGCCGCTTCGGAAAGCCGCGTCTTCGTCGCCAATACATTGCCGATCTCATAGAACAGCAGGTCCGGCACTGCTACGATTTCCTGCCCGGCGACATGAGCGTCCTTCAAACGGGCTACGCGGTCAGCGCCGGCCTCGTCGTCTAATATCCACTTGAGGACCACCGAGGCGTCCAGGACGATCATTTGCGCTCCCGTGTTTTCCGGATGGCCTTTACGACGTCTATATGCGCGGTCTCTTTCCGGTGCTCCTTCTTCCAGGCGTCCATGCGGGCGGACAGTTCCTTGAGTTTCCTCCCCCGGTCACCTTTCAACACTTTGTCCTGATACTCGTCAGCGGAAATGATGACCGCTAGCGGTTTGTTCGCCCGGGTGATCGTCACCGGTTCATGCCCTTCCGCCACGGAATTGAGAACACTGCCCAGTTTTTTGCGCAAATCGAGCGCGGTTACGGTTTTCATGCAGAACCTCCTTGCATTGATAGGTATAATATAGACTATCATAGCAGGTATGTCAACAGAAGGAGGAAGCGGGATACGACGGGGGCGGCGAAGAGGATGCTTGGTCGGAATGGCACTCATGTCAATCCGCAGGACCCTATTGCCCAATGTCCCGGCCAGGTGTATTTCACCTGCAAATGTATCGCGAATGACGTATAATGTAACGCTGCGATGAGACAGCGGCTCACGGTGAGAGAGAGGGTACGAGTCGATGGGAAGAAATACTTTAACGAGCTACTCTGACGACAACAGAACGCGCGAAGCGCTCACGAAGGCCGGATCGGAACGAACGCTTCATGAGATTTACGGCCTCTTTTACGGATCCATTGCCGCCCCTGACCCGGCCGATTCTGCAGAGCATGTGCCGGTGATTTTCGACGACGAAGCCGCCTCCCAGGTCTCCGAGGAAGATGAGAAAGGCGTAAACGACAACCTGCTGTCGCTCTGGAACTTCATTGCCCGATGGAAGCCGGAGGAGGACCCCTTTTACTTTCCCGAGCAAGAGTATCCGACTACGTATCAGGGCGTGCTGCAGCATCTGACAGACGACCTGGCCTTGGTGCAATACTTCATCGCGGGACTCAATCTGGGCGGAACGGAAAAAATCGATTTTTCCAGGGACGCTGTCGATGCGATGCATGAACTGACTGAGGCGTCGGCACGATTGGAGAAAAACATTACCCTGTGCGGGGCATTGGAACCGACGGCAGCGGATGAGGACCCGGGTTCAACAGCAGAGATGCTGGATGAGATCGAGGACATCCTCGCCGACGGCATCGCACGGGTGACCAGCGGGCTGAAACACGCGAAACGCTGAACAGCGGACCACGGGGAACGGAAAACGGATCTATCACTGGTGAAATCGGAAAAACCGGGTGAGAGGAAGAATCATTGACCAAGGTGTTCGTTTGAAAAACGAGAGGCATAAATCCGTCGGCAACAGGAAGCCTGTTTATTCATCCCGATTCCACAAGGGGAATGAAGGCCTGATCGTCGCCCATCATGGCATATCGGTTGAAGTGCTGTTTTGCGACGGCCTCCGCAGCACGATCGGGGTCAAAAGGCGGTCGGGTCATGTGGTCGGCGATCGCGTGCAGATTTCCAACGAAGTACTGAACCGGCTGCCCCGAAGAACAGAACTGCGCCGCAGGGACGCGCGGGGCGCCGTTCATCTGGTCGGAGCGAATCTTGACACGCTCGGGGTCGTTGTCGCCATGCTGCCCGTGCCTCCTCCCGGGTTCATCGACCGGGCGATCGTCGCAGCGCGGGCCGCAGACCTTGAACCCTTTGTCGTTGTCAATAAATGCGATCTTGCCGGTTCCGCCGGACTGGTGGGCTCTCTGAAATCCGCCTATGAATCAGTCCCGGTTTTTCCCCTGAGCGCTGCCGTTGGAAACGGTCTCGACCCTGTTCTGGATTTTCTCAAAGGCAAGCGCGGCGCTTTCGTCGGCATAACGGGAGTGGGCAAAAGCTCACTGCTGAACGCTCTCTGCCCGGGAACCGATCTCAAGGTGGGGGAGATCGGCGCCGTCAGCAACCGCGGCCGCCATACGACGACCGTTTCCACGCTCCATGCCTTTGCTTCCGGCGGCGAATTGATCGATACGCCGGGGTTTCAGGATTTTGGTCTCGTGGATATTTCGGCTGAAGAGCTCGCGGCTTATTTCCCCGGATTTGAAAAAACGAGTGAGGGCACCTGTCGTTTCAGCGACTGCCGTCATCGCACGGAACCCGGCTGCGCTGTTACCAATCTGGTTGCAAGCGGGCTGGTATCGACGGAACGCTACGAGACCTATCTGGAACTGCTGACCGAGGTGCAGGCGGGCGAGGCTGAGGCACGGCAGAGAGAATGGAAAAAATGAAACGAGCTGACCGGGAGCCTCACTTCTGTCTCTTGCATTTCGTTTGACTAATGCAAGGGGAAAGCCTTGCCCCTATTGGCTCCTCAAAAAAGGCAAAATGAATAGCCGCCTGCAAAGGTATTTAGTGAATCTCGCACCAAAACAGCGCACGGAAACAATGACAGATAAACTCTCGCCGGATATTTCCGGATATAGAACCTTGTACCGCCTGTCGATCTATAGCGTGATCCTTGCCTGGATCATGCTCGGACTCTATTTCTATATTATTATTGGGGCAGAAACCTCATCAGCAGCGGAGATAGTTCAATATTTCATATTACCCGAGCAGCTTGGAATAAGGTTCAGAACTTTAATACTTCTCGTCCCGCTTATTCTTACCGCGGTCAGTTATCTCATCAATGACAGGGCTAATCTTTTCCTGAAATCAATCGCCGCTGAACAACAATTGCGCCTTTTCCAGGACGATCTCATCATTGCGTTCGCGAACGCTCTCGATGCAAAGAGCTCATGGACACAAGGTCACTCGCAAAGAGTCACGGCCTACGCCCTCATGATCGCTGAGAAGCTCCACGTTAACGAGGAAGACAAGGAAACACTCAGGATTGCAAGTTTACTGCATGACGTAGGCAAGATAGGAACATATGATCTTATTCTTGACAAGCCCGGTCCGCTTACGGAGGAGGAGTGGCGCCTCGTCAAGTTGCACCCCGGCAAAGGGGAAGAAATTCTAAAGCCGATTAAACAACTTCAGCCTGTGTTGCCGATTATTAAATATCATCACGAGCGAATGGACGGGAAAGGGTATCCGGACGGTCTTACAGGAAAAGAAATACCGCTGCTGGCGAAAATACTCTGTCTTGCCGATTCCTTTGACTCCATGACCGCGAACAGACCATATCAACTGGGGATGAGCAAGACTGACGCCTTTGAGGAGATCAAACAGAAAACGGAAACGCATTTTGATCCGGCTGTTGCGAAGGCATTCTTAAGTTCCATGGGATGCGCGGACCACTAATCAGCAGTACCCGCCAGTGTCGGGTCAACTTTTAAACCATTTTACTTCTTCGTGTTCATGGAAGGCTTCTGTATTAAATCATGGTATGACAGAACATAATTCCAGATTGGTCTATTCGACGGAGCGCCCTGTCCCGAGGAAGGAGAAGCCGGCTGCTTGCAATTTCGAGACACCTGCCGCTCCTTCAAAAAGCAGAACGACCGTACGCCTCGACCGAAAACGCAGGGGCGGCAAGTCAGTCACGATAATAGAAGGTCTTCAGCTTTCGGTTGGAGACAGCGAAAAACTCCTGAAGCAATTAAAGGCGAAACTGGGTGCCGGGGGAGCCGTTAAAAACGGCGTGCTGGAAATCCAGGGTGATCATTGCGATGCAGTCATGGCCGAATTGTCTGGAATCGGCTACAGACCGAAGCGATCGGGTGGATGAGAAACGGATATTATTTCATTGCATGCAGGTCTTTTGCAGGTCGGTTCTAGTCGGTTTTAATCGCCACCGCGTCTCCGCTGCCGCCCGTCGATTCTCCGTCGCTTCAATGTCAGGCTCTGGCGTTTCACCTGTTCCCTATCTCGATGCTTTCGGCTGTTTGTTCTGCCTGTCTTTTAGATCTTTGGCCTGCTTAAGCTCCTTCTGTTTATGGTCCTTGTCTTTGCCCTTTTTGCCGCCTTTGTCTCCCATTATGCGCCTCCTTTGGAATTGCCGGTCATATTTTTTTCAAGGACCTGTGTCCTTATGATGAGGTTACCAGAAGCATGAGCCAAAGGGAGCCTCCGGCTCCTGCCGGAGGGGGCTCCACTAAGCACAGTTAGAAACAACGTTACCGAAGAAGTGCGAAGTATTCCGCCGGCTTTACGAGAGAATCAATTGTACACGCCCTACTGCCCCGCTTTCCAGGCGCACTTTGATTCCGTGAGGATGTGTGGGAGAATTCGTCAGAATCTCGGCGACGATGCCTTCTGTCATGTTTCCAGTCCGCTGGTCCTGCTTCAACAGGATCTTAACACGCAATCCTGGCCTGATGTCGGCACGCTTCGTTCCATCCATACTTAAGCGGTTCCCAACGGCTGCACTAACTTCCCCTTTGCGCTTCCTTTCTTACTTGGTCCGTTTTTCAACTTGCCGGCGTTAACTGCTAAAGCTTCAATAGTCGATTCTCGTTTGGCAACAATAGCAACCTGATCGCTTGTTGACATCTGCTTCAGCTTTTGGACCAACTCACGTGCCTGCTCAATCTGCTCCATGGAGTTAGAAATAGATTTCTGTTGAATCGACAATTTTGTCCCATCGATTAAAGAATCTATGGCAACTCTTATCCGTAAAAATTCCTGCATAGTATCACCCTATCTCCTTTTTAAATAGTAACGCTCGTATTCTAAGGCATGTTGTCGGTAAAAGCTCGTGAAAAGAACAAAGTCAAACATTTAAAGACCCACCCCTCCATCCTCCCCAGACCAGCTGATTCGTTATCAGCAGGTCGTCTTCTCAACCGTTGAATCACCCAAATCCCTAAAGATCTCCCTGATTGTCGAGTAGTGCTCCCCGAAGCTATTCACGAGGCCCGCTGGATCTGTTCTCTGGCTATGTTTTCGGGGCCAGGGCCTGGGGGCATGTTCTTTACGACTCCCGCCTATTTACTCCCCATCAACTTTTCGAGAATAAACCAGGCAGCAACCAGCGCTGCAATGAGAAAAATAATCTTCCCGATGTTCACGAACGCACTGCCCTGTTCCTGCTCTCCGGGTTTTTTCGGTTCTTCATGAACTGTCTTTTTCATAATCTCCCCCTGAACGATGATGCGCACGTCAAGGCCCTCATTGCTCGTTCAATCTTGCAGATTGAGCTAAAACAGTAACGTGTGGTTCAGGCTGCAAACCTGAACCGGCAAGAATCACCAACAGCATGAGAATAGGATAATTCAGTGAAAAACGCAAGAACTACGATGGGGTATTTCCGGGCGATGGGGATGAGGGGCTCGGGGCTCAGGGACCAGAGGCAACCACAGGGTTTAGTATCCCGGGTTAGTAATACCAGCTCGGGGTCAGTTGAAAAAGAAGTTATGCACGCTTTATCAGGGTTAATTCTCAGATATAGCCTTTTTAAAACAGGAAGACAAATGCCGAGGTCAAGACCTGTTCAACAGCGCGGCTGCTTCCTTGGCAAAATAGGTGAGGATGATGTCAGCGCCGGCGCGCTTCATCGAGACGAGCGACTCCAGCATTGCGCGCTCGCCGTCGATCCAGCCCATTTGGGCCGCGGCCTTGATCATGGAGAACTCGCCGCTCACATTATAGGCCGCCACGGGCAGGTTGAAATTCTGTTTCACCTGATAGATGATGTCGAGGTAGGACAGGGCGGGCTTTACCATGACGATGTCCGCGCCTTCGTCGATATCGAGGGCCACTTCGCGAAGCGCCTCGCGGCTGTTCGGCGGGTCCATCTGGTACGACCTCCGGTCGCCGAACTGGGGCGTGGATTCCGCGGCCTCGCGGAAGGGGCCGTAGAAGCTCGATGCGTACTTTGCCGCATAGGACATGATAGGGATGTCGTAAAACCCTTCACCGTCGAGCGCGGCCCTGATGGCCCCTACCCGGCCGTCCATCATGTCGGACGGGGCCACCATGTCGGCCCCGGCTTTCGCATGGGAGACGGATTCACGGGCGAGCAGTTCGAGCGTCGCGTCGTTCTGCACCACGCCGTTCTTGATCACGCCGCAGTGGCCGTGGCTCGTGTATTCGCAGAGGCAGACATCGGTGATGACAACAAGCTCGGGGAGCTTGTGTTTGATGGCTTTGATAGCGTGCTGCACGATGCCTTCATCGGAGTAAGCTTCGCTTCCGACTTCATCCTTGCTCTCCGGGATCCCGAACAGGATAACGGCGGGGATGCCGAGGCGCTTGATCTCCTCACAGTCCTTCACGATATTATCGATGGACTGCTGGAAGTTGCCCGGCATGGAGCTGATCTCTTTTTTCACCCCTTTGCCGTGGGTCACGAACAGAGGGTAAATGAAATCATGGGGAGACAGTTTCGTTTCCCTGACCATACTCCTGATCATTTCGTTCGACCTGAGCCTTCTCGGCCGGTACAGAGGCTGATACATTGGATCTCCCTTTAAAAATCACAGGTGGCCAATGAGAAATGCGGCTTTTGACTTTCATTCCGCATTCCGCAATCGAATCAGCTGCACCCGCACCCGCCGGAGCCGCACCCGCCGCCGCTTTTCGGCTTTGACTCTTCCCCGCCGCAGCCGCAGCTGCCGCCGGCGCCGGCCGGAGCGCCGTTCGGGTAGCCGAGGACAAAACCCTCGCCGCGCTCGTCGCTGATGAACCCGAGTTCGGCGCCTTCGAGCACCTTGGCGGTCGATTCGTCGACGAATAGTTTGGCGCCGTTCTTTTCAACGACGGTGTCGCCGTCGCCTGATTTGTCATCGATCATGATCTCATAGGAGGGCCCGCAGCAACCGCCGGCTGCCGCTGATACGCGCAGACCGTGATTCGGCACGCCTTCCGCGTTGAGGATCTCCTTGATTTTGTCCGCTGCAACTTCAGAAATGGTAATCATGTGTTCTCCTAAATTTGATGGCCTCGTAAAAAGTCGATCAATCCGCTTTTGACGTCATTCCGGCTTGCCCGGAATCCATCTTTTTCAGTATGTTGTGTGATGATACGATTCCCCCCGGCTTCAAGCATGCCGGGGCAGGCTTAGAAGCAAGCGGGAATGACAAACTTACTCACTATTCTTAAAATACTCCACCATGGCATCGACGAATGCGGGGATGGTATATTCTTTCGGCATGATATCTGTCTTCATGCCGTACTCTTCCGCGGTCTTTGCCGTCACCGGGCCGATACAGGCCACCTTCACCCCTGCTATGAGGGTTTTATACTCTTTTTGCCCGAGTATTTCAATAAAATTATGCACGGTTGAGGAACTGGTGAATGTCACAACGGATATCTTTTTCTCATCGAAGAGCTTTTTCACCCGCTCCATGTCCGCGACGGGTCTTACGTTTTCATAGGCAGTTGCCACGGTAACATCGGCCCCGAGTTCTCTGAGCTTGTCAGGGATGATTTCCCGCGCCACCTTTGCCCGGGGGATCAGGAATTTCAGGCCCTTTACCTGAAGGCCTCCGAGGGCGGCCAGCACGCCTTCGGCCTTAAACTCACCGGGGATGAGATCGGCCCTGAGGCCCCGCGCTTCGAGCGCTTCGGCGGTCTTCGGTCCGACCGTGCAGATATTCACCCCCTTGAGCATGCGGAGGTCCTTGCCGAGACTGCGAAGCCGTTCCATGAAAAATTTGACGGCGTTTGCGCTCGTAAAAATGATCCAGTTATACGTTTCTATCTCATTGATGGCGCTGTCGAGTTCGTCCCAGCTCGCGGGCGGCACCACGTCGATCGTGGGAAACTCTATGGTGGTGGCGCCCCGGTCGATGAGCATCTCGGCGAACACGCTGGCCTGGTCGCGCGAGCGCGTGACGATGACGCGTTTGCCGAACAGCGGCTTCGATTCGTACCAGTTCAGCTTCTCCCTGAGCCGCACCACCTCGCCCACGACGATGATCGCCGGCGGGCCGAGCTTCGCCTCTTTTACTTTGGGCACGATGTCCTTAAGCGTGCCGGTCACGACCCGCTGGTCGGTGCGCGTGCCCCACTGAATGAGGGCTACCGGTGTTTCCGCGCTCCTGCCGTGCGAAACCAGATTGTCCACGATGCTCTGGAGGTTTTTCATGCCCATGAAAAAGACCAGCGTGCCGATACCCGTGGCGATGCGGTCCCAGTGCACCTTCGACTCTTCCTTTGTCGGGTCTTCGTGGCCGGTTACAAAGGCGACGCTCGCGGTATGATCCCGATGGGTGAGCGGTATGCCCGCATAGGTCGGGACGGCAGTAGCCGCGGTCACGCCGGGCACGATCTCGAAGGGGATGCCGTCGTCCGCCAGTTCCTCGGCCTCTTCACCTCCCCGGCCGAAGATAAAGGGATCTCCGCCTTTCAGACGGGCGACGATCTTCCCTTCTTTCGCCCTTCGGACGATCAGGCTGTTGATCTCATCCTGCGGGAGCGTATGCCTGCCCCCCTGCTTGCCCACATAAATCAGTTCGGCATCAGGACGCCGATGTTCCAGCAGGCGTTCATTCGCGAGATAGTCGTAGATGACGACGTCGGCTTTCTTGACGCATTCGAGCCCCTTGACCGTGATCAGACCGGGGTCGCCGGGGCCAGCGCCGATTAAATATACTTTTCCGATTGATTGAGTCATGATTGCTTTTTCACCGCAGAGGACGCAGAGAGCGCAGAGAAATAATTTATACAGTCATTACGAGCGGCCGAAAGGAGTCAGGCCATCTGGATTTAATCTGCGGGATTGCTTCGTCGCTTCGTTCCACGCAATGGCAATTCTTATGGATTTTCGTTTCCTCGGCGTCCTCTGCGACCTCTGCGGTAAGAGAAAGTTTAGCTTTCCAGCAGGTTGTTTCCGCTGAAGTCGGTTGTGTTTCCGTAAACTTCCCGGAGGATGACGTCCGCGCCCCGGGACAGGAGCTTTTCAGCTAGGGTCACGCCGAGCTTCTCGGCTTTTTCTGGTTCGCCTTCGATGGTGTCCTTGATGATCCGCTTCCCGTCAACGCTGCCGACCAGTCCGACGAGACGCAGTTTTCCGCCCTGCATCTGTCCGTAGCACGCGATCGGCACCTGGCACCCGCCTTCGAGCCGGCGGAGAAGCGCCCGCTCGCCCGTCACGCAGATACGGCTGTCCTGATGGTTGAAGAAAGCGATGAGATCGTTCAGCTCGCGGTCGTCCACCCGGCACTCGATGCCGAGCGCGCCCTGGCCGATGGCCGGCAGGCTGATCTCCGCATCGATATATTCCGTGACGTTCTCGGCGAGACCGAGCCGCTTTACGCCTGCCGCGGCGAGGATGATGGCGTCGAACTGTCCTTCCTTCAGCTTGCGCAGGCGTGTATCGACGTTCCCCCGGAGCTGCTGGATCTTGAAATCGGGCCTGATATGCATGAGCTGGGCCTGGCGCCGGAGGCTGCTCGTACCCACATTGGCACCGTTCGGCAGGTCGTTGAACTTGACGTGGTTGCGCGACAGGAGGGCGTCGCGCGCGTCCTCGCGCTTGGTGATGCAGGCCAGGTGGAGGCCGTCCGGGAAAAAGGTCGGCACGTCCTTCATGCTGTGGACCGCGATGTCGATCTCGTTCGCCAGCATCGCCTCTTCGATTTCCTTTACGAACAGGCCCTTCCCGCCGACCTGGGCCAGCGGCACGTCAAGGATCTTGTCCCCCGTTGTTTTGATTTTCGTGAGGCCCACGGTCATGCCGGGATACTTTTTTTCAAGCTCCGACTTCACCCACTCAGCCTGCCAGAGCGCCAGCGCGCTTGCGCGTGTACCGATCCTGATCTCTTTTCGCAATGAATACTCCTTTAGAAATATCTTTTTATTACTACTTAATCGTCATTCCGGCACGATTTTAGCCGGAATCCAGTTCATTTGATTTTAATTATGAAAAAATGGATTCCCGATAAGAACATTCGGGAATGACGGATTTTGATTTATTCCGCAATCCGAAATCCGCATTCCGCAATTCGCTCCATCACCGGCAGGGACTCTTTGTTCCCTGACTACGCGGTAAATCTTCCTTGCCGGACGATTCGACGGTCCTGTCGTGGCCCGGCCGTTTCAGCTCCTTATCCAGGTTGAACAGCCTGCGAGCGATCGAGATCGTGTTGTCGCCTTCTCCTGGAGTTGAGGCAGCCTGCTTCAGTACCACCAGAGGCGCGTGGAGGAGCTTGTTCACGATCGCCTGGGACATGGCCTCCACGGCCCGCTTCTGGTCCTCGGTGATGCCGTTCAACGAGCCGAGGGCCTTGTCCAGTTCGCGTTTTCTGACGTCCTCCACCTTTTCCCGAAGGTCCACGATGGTCGGCACGGCGTCAAGGGCGCGCTCCCACTGGAGGTACGTTTCCACCTCCTGGATCACGAGCTCCTCAGCCTTGCCCGCTTCCTTTGACCTGCCTTCGGTGTTGACGTCAACCTTGCTCTGCAGGTCGTCGATATCATAGAGGTACACATTGTCGACTTTGTCGACCTCGGGGTCGATGTTCCTCGGGTTCGAGATGTCGATCATGAAGATGGGCTTGTTGCGCCGTTCCTTGAGCGCGCGACTGACCATGTCGCGCTTCACGACATACTGCGGGGCGCCGGTCGCGCAGATAAGGATGTCCACCATCATCAGGGCGTCGGGGAAATGTTCGAACCGGATGGCATCTCCCTTGAATTCCGTGGCAAGCTCTTCGGCCCGTTCGAAGGTTCGGTTCGCGACCATGATGTTCTTCACGCCGTTGCCCAGAAGATGCTGC
>JAXIPA010000143.1:0-29390 GCA_045403145.1 Nitrospirota bacterium
ACGCTATCGAGCTGCAGTATGCCGGCGGCAATACATTCACCGTCCTGAGCAATACAGGATATTCTTATGTTGTCCAGTAGGAGTATAAAAAAGTGAATGGGTAGTCCGCGGGTCGGGCATTGTCCCCGGCCCGCGGAAACATTCGGAGATTGTATCATGAAAATAAGTCTGAAATTTTTACTGCTCTGCTTCTTGATGTGGCCGGTCCGGCAGGCATCCGAGGCGTTTGCGTCTCCGAGCGTGACCATCGCTCCCGCGTCGAACAACGTTTACACGATCCAGTGCGGGGATTTTTCCGACATAAGCAGAGTAGACATCACCATACAGTATGATGCTGCGGCTCTCGCCGGCCTCCGTGTTGTACAAGGCGGCCTTGCCGCCGACGCTATTATGGCAGTCAACGCTTCACAGCAGGGTGTGCTCCGGTTCACACTCGCCCAGCCGGCGCCGATCTGGTTACGGAGATGGACACGCCCAGAGAGCGGGCGATTGACGATAAACGGGTCCGGAACTCTCGCAACCGTAACGTTTGTTCGCACGATGAGTACCGGCGCGGACATTCTCTCACTTACCGCATCAGCGGAATCAGGCACGGGTCAGATTATCGCGGTTGCATCTCAGGTGGTGAATGCCCAAAAGACGGCTGACAGCGGCGCGTCAACGGAACAGCATGCCGATCAGGGCATTGTTGAACCTGCGCTGCCGGGGAACTCCCCGAAGACGACTGACGACGGCGCATTAACGGGGCAGCAGACCGGGAGGACCGGGAACCAGAACACGACGGACAGCGGCGCATTAACGGAACAGCAAGCCGGGCGGTCCGCCACGGAGTCCGGGCCAACGGATAGTAGGACGGCGCACGATACGACAACCGCTGTCTCTGTCTCTAACACTCCCGCAGCGACGATGATTTTTTTGGAAAGTTCCTCCTCACACGACAACGTTCAGGCCGAAACACCTTCATTGGATTCCTCCGATCCTCAGGCCGATCCCGGAGTCCAGCAGAAGGACAAGGATTCAGTTGTTTTTCCGGAAATAGCGAAAGCCGCACCGGGGGAAAATCCGCTCCCGAAAACCGCGGAACCGGAGCGGAAAAAAACCCTGATGTATAAAAGTGTGCTCGAAAGGTTCAGGGAATTCAAAGGGGGAAAAACGCCTGAGGCGCTGATTGCCTTGTTCTCCTCCGGTGGCGGCGATGGCAGGCAGGACCCGCCCCTTGTGCTCTCGGATGGTAAAACCACGGTGAAAGTCGTAGTTGAGCTTAATCCCAAGGGGGAGGATAATAATTTTTTGCTTGACGGCGCAAGTCTGGTTTCCCTGAAAAACAAAGAGAAAAATTACTGGATTGTGGAGCTTCTGCCGGAGAAGAACACTTTAGAGGCGACCATCAGTGTCCCCAGGAATAATCAGTGGCATGTGGCGCCGCTGACCGTATCCCCTCCCCGGGACGTCGCGATCGGCCGATCTTCCGGCAAAGAAGCGAAGGCGGCTTTCAAGCGCTATTTAAAAGAACGAGGAACGGCAAAGGCCCCCCGTTTTGACCTGAACGGCGACGGACGGCGTGATTATATTGACGATTATATTTTTACCGCCAACTATCTCGCCCGTCAAGAGCCGCCCGGAAGAACACGATGAAAGTTGAGACCGGGGGATTGCGGGTGGATATCACATAGCAATAAGGCCTTCGAATCCTTCGCAAGGACATTGAGGCAAGGATACGGCTATGTGGCGGGAATTTTGAGGCCGGTGAAACTTACAGGGAGAAGGCGAGGGAGGCGGTATGAGAAAAACGAGACTTCTCTGCATAGAAGACGATTTAGTGGACCGGATGGCCCTTCAGCGTTTTGCCGAAGGTGATCACTTCCCATACGAATATGCCATGGCAAAGTCGATCACTGAAGCCAAAGCGCTTCTGAACTCCGAGGTGTTCGAATGCGTTATTGCCGATTACCAGCTCGGGGACGGCACCGTTTTCGATATCCTCGGGTCCAATCTCGAGATCCCGGTTATCATTACCACCGGAGCGGGCAGCGAGCAGATAGCCGTACAGGCCATGAAGGCGGGCGCATACGATTACCTCATAAAGGACCATGAACAGAATTATTTCAAGGTCCTGCAGGTTACGGTCGAAGGGGCGCTGAAACTGAAGAGGACCGAGGACCGGGTTAAAAGCCAGAGTGAACGGGAATCGGAAAAAGCGGTCATTATCGGCGCAGATGACGGCATGGCCGATGTCGTAAGGCTAATCGATCTCGCCGCCGCGTCCGATTCACCGGTGCTCATCACGGGAGAAACGGGCACCGGGAAAAATCTCGTGGCAAAAGCGATCCATTACAAGAGCGCCGCGAAGCGGGAACCGTTCCTCTGCATAAATTGTCTGGGCCTTCCCCCCGAAAATATCGCCGCGGTGGAACTCTTCGGCTGCGAGAAAGGGGCCTTTACAGACGCGACAGCAGGGAGAAAAGGCATCTTCGAGATGGCGGACAGAGGCACCCTCTTTCTTGACAAAATCGGAGAAATGCCCCTGCCCCTCCAGGGAATGCTTCTCGGTCTTATTGATGATAAAAATGTGCGCAGGCTCGGCGGAGACTTCGAGAGGCCCGTTCATGTGCGTGTGATGGCCTCCTCGAATGAGGACATCGAAAAGACCGTCGGGAGCGCCTTCCGGAAAGACCTTTATTACCGCCTGAACGCCCTGCGAATACACATTCCCCCTCTGCGGGACAGACGTCAGGACATCCCGGCGCTCTGCATTCATCTGCTCAAAGAGATGAACGAAATAAGAGACGTGAGTCTTCCGGATCCGGAACTAAGAAAGCTCATGGAGTACGATTGGCCCGGTAACGTGCAGGAGCTGAAAAATCTGATCGAGAGGGCCGTGCTTCTCCGGAAGGGTCCCGAGATTCGGCCGTCTGAATTTCTGACAAAAACGAGTGAACGGGAAGCGGTCCCACAAAATACCGCGTTGGCCTGCCCAAACCGTTTTATGACAGTCGCGGAAGTTGAGAAAAATCAGATTGATCTGGCGCTCCAGATATTCTCCGGAAAAAAAGTAAAGGCCGCTGAAGCCCTCGGGATATCGATCACCACCCTCAGTAGAAGAATGAAAGATATGGGTTTGCGAAGAGCCTGAAAGCAGGGAACGACAATGGTGGCAGCCGCAAACTTCAGTTTGCGCGGTGTCCGTTTTCGTTGCGTATTAAGACAACGACCGCCTGGAATAGCACAGGCGATCAAGAATAAAATAGATGGGTTCAAATTGAGCCCGAAGCTCATTGTCCCTTTCTATCTTGAGCCTTTCCTGAAGTCTCCTTTGTATTCCTGACGTCTAACCGTTTGAAATAAAAGCTTCCCGAGGGCGTTCATTCTCTGGCAGGGTTTTTGCTGCTTACTCTGCGTGATGAACACAGCCCTTCTCGTCGTGCCCCAGATTCTGACCGAACTTGGCCGCAACGCGGGCGGAGGCTCCGTGCAGTCCTCCGGTGAGGGACGTCGGTGAGTGCCCATCGCGGGAAGTGAGTTTTTTTACGGGTGAATGCCGGCAGGAGCGGAGTTGCCCCCGCTCGGCACATTCCTCGGCCTGACGCGGAATTGAAATTAAAACTCAAAAAGGCGCCCTCGCGTTGTGAAGGCGCAGGGCGTCTTGATCCCGCCGAAGAGCTTCATCGGTACTGTCAAAAGTTCTATGAAAAAAACGAAAGATATTTTACCGCAGAGATCGCAGAGGTCGCAGAGAAATGCAGCTCTTGAAATGAAAGCTGAGTAAGTAAAAGAAAGCTGGTTCAATTCGGCATATATTCAGGTTAAACGAACTTCAACGGACATTATGCAAAGAATATAGATTCAAAGAAGAAGATTTTGAGAGGTCGCAGATGGGGAGGGAGCCGAGAAAGAGTTTAATGTGTTGTAATTCAAGAATTTCTCTGCGTCCTCCGCGTCCTCTGCGGTGAAAGTTTTGACATTACGTCCTTGATGAGAGGGAGGTTGGAATGAAACACTTCGGGCTGATTGTCGTAACCTGCCTTTTCGTTTTCACGCTGATACCTTCGCGCGTCTTCGCAAGTGAAGTCTGCTCCCAGCTCGAGGGAATGTGCAGGGACGTCTGCGGGCAGAATGAAGCGCCGGAAGCCGGGGCCTTCGAGGACTGTACGGACAAGCAGCAATGCTGCGTTGCTCATGAGGCCGAGCCGGGCCGGCTCCAGTGCTGTATCTTCTCATTCGACCCGAAGAGCCTCGGCCCGACTAATTGCGGCCTGCCGGAAAACAACACTTGCCCGAAAGGCTCGGGAAGCCCCGTTCCCTGTTCAAAGCTGACCTACTGTAAATAAATCCTCTAATGGCTGTTGAAAAACTAATTACGCAGGCTAAAGCCTGCGGCTACCAGTGCACAACACATTGATTTTACGATAGGTAGCCGCACCCTTCAGGATGCGTTTTAGAATTCTGCGGCCTTTTTCAACAAGTGAGAACTTCGGGGAAATTCGTTTTTAGGGTGCATTGCGGGAAGAGAGCCTTCGGACATGTCAAACGAAATTTGGCAATAATGTTATGGCGGCGATTGCGGCCGTTCCATCCATGCACAGGAGTAACCCGCAACACTTTTCTTGAATTCTCCTCCCCATCCGTGCTAAAGTGCCGTCCGTGATCACGGCCCTCGTCATCTTCCTCATCACCTATGTCTTTATCGGCCTCCGGCAGATCCCGCGCCTGCACATCGACCGTCCCGCGGGCGCGCTCGTGGGCGCCGTGCTGATGATCGTCTTCGGCGTCCTGACCCTGGAGGAGGCCTTTGCGGCCATCGACATGCATACGCTCCTGCTTCTTTTGGGCATGATGATCATCACCGTCTACCTCCGGCACGCGGGCTTCTTCGAACTCATGGCGGACAAGATTCTCTCCCTCTCCAAGACGCCGCTCCAGCTCCTCGTATTCGTGACCGTCTCTTCGGGCCTGCTCTCGGCCCTGTTCGTGAACGACACCATCTGCCTGCTCTACACGCCCATCATTCTCGAAGTGGCAATCCAACTGGGCGTTCATCCCATGCCCTATCTGCTCGCGCTCGCAACCTCGTCGAACGTCGGCAGCGTCATGACCGTGACCGGCAACCCGCAGAACATGCTGATCGGCATTTACTCGAAGATCCCCTATCTCTCTTTCCTCGGCGCGCTCTTTCCCGTGGCGCTTGCCGGCTTCGTTGTCGTCATAGTGACGATCCGGCTCCTGTACCGCGATGATATGAGGAAAGAGTGCTTTCTGCGCAGGCCGGCATTGTCGCCGTATGAGCTCAACAAACCGCTGCTCTATAAGTCGCTTGCGGTCTGCGCGGGCGTGTTTGTTGCCTTCTCTCTCGGCCATCCCTATTCACTCGTTGCCGTGAGCGGCGCCGTCCTGCTGCTCGTCACCGGCAGAGTGAGGACGGAGGCGATCCTTGAGGGTGTGGACTGGACCCTGCTGCTGTTCTTCTCGGGCCTCTTCGTGGTCATGCACGGTGTTGAGGTATCGGGTCTTGCCCGTGTAATGATCGACTGGACCGGTGGTGTCACGGAATCATCGTCCACGGGCAAAATCGCCGGTCTGTCGTTCATCGCGGCCCTCGTATCCAATGTGGTAAGCAACGTTCCGGCGGTGATGCTGCTCAAGCCTTTCATCGAGTCTCTCGGAGGCGACAGGACCCTTTGGCTTGCCCTCGCCATGAGCAGTACGCTCGCGGGAAATCTGACGCTCATCGGATCGGTCGCGAACCTGATCGTCGCGCAGCAGGCGAGGAAGCGGGTCGAGATCGGGTTTATGGAATACTTCCGCGTGGGTGCGCTGATCACGGTCATCACGCTGGGCATCGGCATCCTGGTGCTCGCGTTGGAAGTGCGCGTGGCCCAGGGGGCGGAAAGCACGGCTGCGGAGCATCGCATGTCCGCGACGTTTTTGCGGGAGGGAACCACAGATGTGCGGAAATTCCAGGTCGTGCTGCTCTGCGATACCGACGAGGCAAGAACACGGGGCCTTCAGGGATTCCGGCAATTGAAGCGGGACGAAGCCGCACTGTTCGTTTTCGAGCAACCGCAGTCGGTTACCTTCTGGATGGGGAGCGTAGCGTATCCGATCGACATCATCTTTGTCGGGCCCGATAAACGGGTTTTTCGGATCTATCCGGACCGTAAACCGGGAAGCAGGGAGTATTATCCTTCGGGCGGGACCGCCGCATGGGTGATCGAGACTGCAACCGGATCGGGGATCAGGGTGGGGGACCGGGTGGACTTTAAATAAAAGGTGGAATGCGGAATAAAACATGATTGTCATTCCCGAATGCCGTTGTCGGGAATCCAGTGACTATCAATTTTCGAAGCTCTACTCTTAAGTCGTGCAACCGGGCGTTCGTGCCAAATAATTATGGAACTCGGCTATCGCATAATCAGACCTGAAGACATCGGGACACAGCCCCTCGACTTCGCCCAGATATCGCTCTGGCGCACCGCGAATTGGGGCGTGGCTGAGGGAGAGCGGGCTGTCAGGGAAGCGGTTGAGATCGCGGCGGCATGCAGGGACCGCGGCATCCGTACCGTGTTCCATCCTCTCGACTATCCTTTGACCGGAGAAAGCGGTCCGCAAACGCTCACCGTCATGCGCAGGCTTGCGGCCGCGGCAGACCTCGGGATCATCATCCACGATGAAGGAAACGCCGGCGGAAAGAGACTCGCGGACAAAGAGGCTGATCAGTATGCAAGGAATGTGCGGGAAATCAGCGGCCTCTGCCGTGTTTCGATCGAGAATTCCTTCAACTCCGGCGACATTACGTGGTTCTGGGAGCGGTTCGCTGCGCCGGCCCCGGCCACTGTATCCATAACCCTGGACATCGGCCACCTCGAGCTTGCGGGGTTCGACTCGGCAAGGTTCGTCCGGAACATGCCGCAGCACCTTGTCGAGAGAACTGCGTTTGTCCATATGCATCACCATGACGCGCAGGAGTCGCATGAGGTGAAGGACCATTGGCCGCTCGTTGCCGGCTGCCGGGAGATAGAGGCTTTGAAGGAATTGCTCAACCGGAAGCAGGATGTCCGGGTGATTCTCGAACTGGACGCGGCGGATGACGGCATGGGGCGGAGCATCGAGCTGTTGAGGAACAGCGGAATCCGGGCTTCGGCGTGAGACTCCGGCGTGAGCTCAGTCGAACGATCGCGGAATGAGAAGATAAGGCGCCTACAAGGACGTAGCGAGTGCAAGGACTGCGGATTCCCCGGCTTCACCGCCAAACCCTCCCCGGTAACATGCCGTAAACTACCCTCCAAACAGCCATGGCATGAATCCCGCGGTGTACAACCCCCTCTAAAACCACTTGTTTTTATACATTCACTTGTTTATAATGTGCTTTCCTACTACACTCACCAGAGGAAGAAGCGGAGGTTTTTACATGCCGATTTACGAATACGAATGCGCGAGCTGCGGCGGACGTTTTGAGGTCGCCCGGAAATTCAGCGATCCGGAGCTCACCGTTTGCAGTCTGTGCAACGCTTCAAACGTGCGGAAGTTATTGTCGCCAACGGCTTTCTTGTTGAAGGGAAGCGGCTGGTACGCAACGGACTATGCCTCGAAGGACCGGACTGACGGGGCAGCATCGGACAAACCCAAAGAGGAACCGAAGCCGGCAGCCGGATGCGCCGCGGGAGCCTGCGCCGGGACCTGTGCATCCAAAGGCTGAGCCCTGATGGAACCGATCCATATCCACATCCCCTACCCCAAGCTGAAGGATTTTTTCGAGATGATCCGGCGCCGCCGCTATGATCTCGAGATCTATTTCTCGGCGGCCGTCCTCGACCAGATCGAGAAGCACGACCTTGACGAACTGCTCGAACGTTTCGACTGGAACCCGAAGCTCACGCTGCACGCGCCTTTCATGGATTTGAACCCCGGGGCCGTCGACCCCATGGTGAGTTCCGTGACGCAGGTGAGGTTTCGTCAGCTTCTGAGCGTCGCCGCCATCCTGAAGCCCCGCGCAGCCGTGTTTCACGCCGCCTATGACCGGTGGCGGTACAGCGGCCGGAGGGACGTATGGCTCGGCAACAGCATCGAAACATGGCGCAAGGTCATGGACTCGGCCTCCCGGATCAACCTGCGCGTGGCTGTCGAGAACGTGTTCGATGAGGATCCCGAGTCGCTCCGGATGTTGATCGAGAAAGTGAACTCCCCGGACTTCGGGTTCTGTTTCGATACGGGTCATTTCAACCTTTTCTCCACCGTCCCGATGGAGGAGTGGTTCCAGGCCCTCGGGCGGCATCTCCTCGAGGTGCACCTGCACGATAATGACGGGACAGCGGATTCACATTGGGCGCTGGGACGGGGGAGCGTCGAGATCGAGAAGTTTTTCAGCCTCATGAACGCCCACGCGCCTACGCCGGTCTTTACGATCGAGGCGCATGACAAGGACGACATTGAGACGAGTCTCGCGCGGGTGAAGACGCTCATGGCGAACTGCGGGCAGAAGACAAAATAATGAATGACAGACGGGATTGACAGCGGTCGCATTGGACCGGAAAGGTTGCCTTGACACCCCATAACCCTTCGCAGAGACGAACAGTCATGAAAAAAATCATCGGCCTTATCCTGGTGTGCTTCACGGCCTCCTGCGCCTCCGTTGACGCTCGAATGCCGGAAACGATGCCGGGAAAAGTCGGTGCAGACGTCCGCACCCAGGCGGAGGCCTACTATCACTTTATCATCGCCGGCTCCCTCGAACAGGAAGGCGCCTTTGACGCGGCAATCAAGGAGTATGAAGCGGCGCACCGCCTGGACCCGAACTCGGCAGAGATCGCGATCTCACTGGCGTCCCTTTCCCTGCGCAAGGGGCAACTTGACCTTGCGCAGCAATACGCGGAGAAGGCGGCAAACCTCCAGCCCGATAAAGCGCCGCCGCTCATGCTCCTCGCGGGCATCTATTCGAACAAGAAAAAATATGAAGAGGCCATTGCCGCCTACCACAAGGTTATCGCGCTCGACCCCGGGCAGGAGGAGCCCTATATTTACCTCGGGTCGCTCTTCTCCTCGTTGAAGCGCTACGACGCTGCAATCGCAACGTTTCAGGCCCTGGAAAAAGTCAATCCCTCCTCCCTGATGTCGCCGTACTACCTCGGCAGGATCTACATCGACCGGCAGATGTACGCCGAGGCGCTGGCCGAGTTCAAGCGGGCGATCGCCCTGCGAAGCGATTTTGAGCCCGCGCAGACCAGCATCGGGTTCGTCTATGAGCTTTTGGGCAGGGTTCCGGAAGCAATCGAGGCGTACAAAAAGTCCGAGGCCATCAATCCCCATAACATCGAGATCCCGCAGCACCTCGGGCAACTTTACATCCAGCAGAACGCGCTGGACGAAGCGCTCGAGCAGTTCGGGCGGGTCGTGGCCGCGGACCCCCGAAATTACGACGCCATTGTCAAAATGGGCCTGATCTATACCGAACAGAAGAAGTACGCTCAGGCGGTTGAGGCCTTCAAGACCGTTGCGCGGGCGGCGCCCGGGGACCTGAGGATCAGGCGGTACCTTGCCTCAACGCTCGTGGCACTGGAACGATATGACGAAGCGCTTGCGGAATATAAGTCCATCCTTGCAGCCGACCCGGACGAAATCGACTCGGTCCTTCAGATCGCCTATATCTATGCCCAGCTGGGTAAAATTGCCGAGGCCGTTCCGTTGCTTGAAAAAGCGCTGGCAGCCCAGCCGGGAAAGCCGGAACTCTACCTCTATCTGGCCAACGCCCTCATGGATATCGAACGATTCCAGCAGGCTGTCGATACGCTGAGGCGCGGCATTGAGCTGGCGCCGGACCGTGACGACCTGCTGTTCAATCTCGCCGTCGCATATGAAAAGCTGGGTCGCCGCGACGATATGATCGCGTCGCTTAAGAAAACCATTGATCTGAAGCCGGACAACGCCGACGCATTGAACTATCTGGGTTATTCCTATGCCGAGAAGGGCGAACAGCTGGACGAGGCGGTCCGGCTCATCAAACGCGCGCTTCTGCTCAAACCGGATAACGGCTACATCCTCGACAGCCTTGCCTGGGCTTACTACCAGAAAGGCCTGCTGAACGAGGCGCTGGAAATCATGAAAAAAGCGGTCCTGAAAGTTGCGGAGGACCCCGTGATGCGCGAGCATTTCGGCGACATCTATCTGAAAATGTCTCACAAGGCCGAAGCCAGGGAGCAGTGGCTCAAGGCCCTGGAACTGGACCCCGAGAACCAGCAGCTCCGGGATAAGTTCAGAGAGAAGGGGTTCGGAAATCCCGAAGCGCTGCTCAAAGATGTGAAGCCGAGAAAAAAAGGCAAAAAGTGAAGACCACGCGAGTCATCGCCTTCATTGTCATTTCGCTCCTGCTTGCCTGCGCCCCAAAAAAACCCGAAATCCCTATGACCGCCGTTCCCGCAGACCCGCTGCTTCAAGCACTTGAACGCCACCGGAAATCCTTTACCGGTCTCAAGGCCGTCGCCGGCGTCGAGATCGTGAAGCGGGACCGGAAACGCACACTCGAAACGGTGGGCGTCGTGGTTGACGGGCAGCGCCGGCTCAGGATGGAGGCCTACGGGCCGCTGGGAGAGTCCCTGATGGCGGTCGTCTGGGACGGACGGGACATTTTTATTCGCCAACCCGGGGAAGAAGGGGTTGTCCAGCCCGGGCCGGCCGGCTTGGAGCGGCTCTTCGGCGAGGGGTTGGAAGCGTCCGAACTCTGCGCCCTTCTCTCCGGGAATATTCCCGATGCGGGCGTGTCCGCAGCTGCGTTGCTCTGTAGACAAAATGGCGATTGTGTTCTGGAGTTGCGCAAGGGCGACCTTCTGCGGCGTGTTCGGGTCTCTGCTTCCGAGGAGAGGCCGGGTTGGGAACCGCGGATTCTTGCCTATGAGTTGCTTCGGAAGGGGAAACTCCTGTTTCAGGCGCGGTTCGATGAGTTCGCGGAAATTTCCCATTACCGCCTTCCGATGAAGATCGTAATCGAGAACCCGGCCGGGAAACTGCAGTTGACGGTCCTGTATAGCGAGGCCGAGGTGAACACGCCGATCAGCGACGAGGTCTTTAGCCTTACGGATGAAGCCGGGGCAATAACCAGTAAATAAAAAATTGTAAACAGAAGAGCTACCGTCTAAACAGGGGTATGAAATGAGCAAGATCACCCTTCGGTCCCCGGCAAAGATCAACCTTTGTCTCTCTGTGTTGGGCAAGCGGCCCGACGGCTATCATGACGTGGAGATGTTGATGCAGATGGTGGGACTGTACGATGAAGTTACGGTTTCCCTCTGCGGGACGGACATCAGGGTAAGCTGTGACGACGGCAAGGTGCCTGCTGGGGAGGGAAACACAGCCTGGAAGGCTGCAGCCGAAATGCTCAAGGCCGCAGGGAGCGGCGCCGGCCTTTCCGTGGAGCTTCGGAAAAATATTCCGGTTGCGGCGGGCCTCGCGGGCGGAAGCGGGAATGCCGCAGCCGTGCTTGCTGCTGCCAACAAATTGCTCGGCATGGGGTTCGGTCCGGCCCGGCTGGCTGAAATAGGCGCCCGTGTGGGAATGGATGTGCCTTTTTTCTTTTATGGACCGACAGCTATGGCAAAAGGACGGGGAGAAATCCTGACAGCCCTCCCCCCGGCGCCCCATTTCTGGGTCTTACTCGTAAATCCCGGGTTTGAGACCTCCACGGCCTGGGTCTATAGAAATGTAAATTTGAGGTTGACAAAGAAAGTCGACTGTAATAAAATCGCAAGGCTTACGCTCCGAAATATCGCCGAGGGGCTCCATAACGACCTCGAGGCCGTGACCGCCGCCGCCCACCCGGTTATCAGCAGGATTGAGGAAGCGTTGCTCGCCCAGAAAGCCCTTGGAGTGCGCATGAGCGGGAGTGGGCCGACGGTCTTTGGCATCTTTGAAACCGAATCCGCCTGCCGGGCCGCCGCTTCGAACATCTCAAGCGAGGGATGGCGGCTCTTCCCGACGGAAACATTGACCGAATCGCCGTTTGCGGAGTATATTATGAAGTAGAGGGCCTCTCTGGCTTTGCGAGAAGCGCCTCGAATATACCCGCTAAACTGCACATGTACACCACGAGGGGGAGTATATGGAAATCACAGAGGTCAGGGTTTTCCCGGTCAACAATGAGGAGCGGCTGAAGGCGTATGCGACGATAACGATCGACAATGTGTTTTTAATCAGGGACCTGCGCGTCATAAACGGCAATGCAGGACTGTTCGTGGCCATGCCGAGCCGCAAGATGAAGGACGGGACATTCAAGGACATTGCTCATCCGCTGAACAGCGAGACCAGGCAGATGATCGAAAAAAAAGTCCTTGCCGAGTATGAACACGAGCTGGCGAACCCCACCAAACGGGAGCAGCCTCCGAAAGACCCTGAAGCGCAGTAGCACCTGATATGAGTTCTGCCGATTCTGCATCTTATGCAAGAGGATAGGCGTTCGCCTATCCTTTTGATGTTTACCCCGTTTAGGAATGCCGCCGGCTTGCCGTCGGCGGCCGACATCCGCATGAACGGATCGTCGGCAGCGAGAGAACTGAACAGTCAGAAAAGTTGTTTTTGCACGGGATTTATCCGGTTTTCAGGCCTGATGCGGCAGCGGCCTCCATTCGGGGATCGTCTAATGGTAGGACAGAGGCCTTTGAAGCCTTTAATCGGGGTTCGACTCCCTGCCCCCGAACCAGAATTCTTAAGGATGAGGTTTTCATGGTAAAACTGCGAGGTCAGGAGATCAAGATTTTTTCCGGGAATGCGAACGGCGCACTGGCAAAGGAGATCTGCCAGCGGATGAACATTCCGCTGGGGAACGCCGTGGTCGGACGCTTCAGCGACGGCGAGATCAACGTACAGATCGTGGACAACGTCCGCGGCATGGATGTGTTCGTTGTGCAGCCCACCTCGAGCCCGGTGAACCGGCATCTCATGGAGCTTTTGATCATGATCGATGCCTTGAAGCGGGCGTCGGCGGCGAGGATCACGGCGGTGCTCCCCTACTACGGATACGGCAGGCAGGACCGCAAGGTGCAGCCGCGGGTGCCCATTACGTCGAAGCTCGTGGCTGATCTGATCACCACGGCCGGAGCGAACCGGGTGCTTACCATTGATCTGCACGCCGGGCAGATCCAGGGTTTTTTCAACATCCCCGTGGACAATCTGTTTGCCGCGCCGGTGCTCCTCGATTATTGCCGGGGGAAGAAGTTCAATAACCTGACGGTTGTTTCGCCCGATGCCGGGGGCGTCGAACGCGCCCGGGCCTTTGCCAAGCGGCTTGATGCCGCTCTCGCGATCATCGATAAGCGGCGGGACAAGCCGAATGTGGCCCAAGTCATGCATATTATCGGCGACGTAAAGGGCCGTGACTGTCTGCTCGTGGACGACATGGTGGATACTGCCGGCACCCTGACCGAGGGCGCCGCGGCGCTGAAGACCGCCGGCGCGGGCAATATCTACGCGGCCTGCACGCACTCGGTGCTGTCGGGGCCGGCCATCCAGCGGCTGAACGATTCGGCGATGTCCGAGCTGATCACGACGAACACCATCTCGCTCGACAACAAGCAGCGGGAATGCAAAAAACTGACGGTCCTCTCAGTCGCGCCGCTCCTCGCGGAGGCGATCACGAGGATCCACGAGGAGACCTCGCTCAGTTCGTTGTTCGTGTAAGAAAAAAACAGTTTAAACCGTTTAAACTGATCAAGCCGTTTAAACGGCGTTACCTTATGGAGGAGAAATGGAAAAGATCGCATTAACAGCACAGGTCAGGGAAAAGGCAGGAAAGGGAGTCGCCAGGGGCCTGAGACGGAACCAGATGGTACCCGCGGTTCTTTACAGCCACGGCAAGTCCACGCCCATCTCGATGGGCAACAAGGATGTCACGAAGGTCCTCAATACCGAGGGCGGCGAGCACGCGCTTATCAATCTGACGCTCGAGGGCGGCACCGGCGGGGCGGAGAAGCTGGCCCTGATCAAGGACTACGACGTCGATCCCAGGAGCGGCAAGCTCATGCATGTCGACCTCATGGAAGTGGCGATGAACGAGAAAGTGAAGATCCAGGTGGCGGTCCATATCGTGGGCACGGCCGTGGGGGTGAAGGAAGGCGGTATTTTCCAGTTCGGACAGCGGCAGCTTGAAGTCGAGTGTCTGCCGAACGTGATCCCCGATTTCATCGAAGTCAACGTCTCGGAGCTCAAGGTCAACGAGTCGCTTCACGTGCGGGACATCAAGGCGGCCGAAGGCATCAGGATCCTGACCGACGGAGATGCGACGGTCGCGACCATCCAGCCGCCGATCTCCGAGGCTAAGCTTGAGGCCATGCTGACGGCTACCCCGGCAGTGGCGGCCGAGGGCGCGGAGCCGGAACTCGTGAAGAAGCCGAAGAAAGAGGGCGAAGCCGCCGCTGCGCCGGCTGCCGAGGCAAAGGGCAAGGAAGGCGCGAAGGAAGCCGCGCCCAAGAAGGAAGCAGCGCCGAAGAAGTAAGGGCAATACAAGCGCCAAACCCTGCATAAGTCCTATAGGACGAATAGGACATATTTTTTGGAGCTTGCCTTTCCATGAAAATCATCGTCGGGCTCGGCAACCCGGGCAGAAAGTACGAACGCACGCGCCACAATGCAGGCTTCATGGCTGTTGACGAACTTGCCAAAGGCCTGCACGTCGGTATCACGCAGGAAAAACACCATGCCCTCATCGGCAGGGCCCGCATGGATTCCGAGGAAATCGTCCTGGCCAAGCCGCAAACGTATATGAATGAGAGCGGCAGTGCCGTGGGGGCGATCCTGCGGGGGACGTACACAGCTGTTTCCGACCTCATTGTGGTCCATGATGAGCTCGATCTTCCGATCGGCTCCGTGCGCGTGAAAATCGGCGGAGGACACGGAGGTCACAACGGCCTCCGCTCCATCATCGAGCATGCGGGTTCCGCGGAATTCGTCAGGGTGC
The DNA here is from genome assembly GCA_045403145.1 of Nitrospirota bacterium. Taxonomy (GTDB): domain Bacteria; phylum Nitrospirota; class UBA9217; order UBA9217; family UBA9217; genus JAJYKN01. The sequence continues at coordinate 14,933 of JAXIPA010000143.1, forward strand.
GCATCGGCATAGGACGGCCGGCGCAGGACATGGATGCAGCGGGCTACGTGCTGAGCGTATTTTCGGCCGACGAACGGGACGCCGCTGCCGGGGCGGTTGCAAGAGCGGCGGACGCGGCAAAGGCGATCGTGCAGGAAGGCCCGGCACGGGCCATGAATATCTTCAATAAGAAATAATTGCGCAGAAGCCCGGACCTGAAGGACCATTCCGACAGCTCCGGGTTTTTTATTGCGAAAACACAGGCAGGATTTGTAACCACGGATGAACACGGATGAAAAAGAGTTAATGAAGTTCTTAGTGGCACAGTTATGACTGAAAAGAAAAAATTGCCTTAGCAATAAGCCACATACCGACAGTACGTCATGCCGGCTTGTCCGGCATCTTTCCCTTGTTTGGAGAAGGATTCCCGACAAGCGGGAATGACAAACTATGTGACATTTCTTATGATGATTTTAGTTATCTGTTGTTCCATCGCATGGACGTAAAAAGGAGCTTTTCATGGGTTTTAACTGCGGCATCGTCGGTCTTCCCAACGTGGGCAAGTCCACCATCTTCAATGCGCTGACCTCTGCCGGCGCTCAGGCGTCGAACTATCCGTTTACGACCATCGACCCCAACGTGGGCGTCGTGGACATGCCTGACGAGCGGCTCGACAGGCTCGTCGAGATCTACAAGCCGAAAAAAAGAACGCCCACGTCCATGGAGTTCGTGGACATCGCCGGGCTGGTCAAGGGCGCATCCCAGGGCGAGGGGCTCGGCAACAAGTTCCTCGCGAACATCCGCGAGGTGGACGCGATCGCGCATGTCGTGCGCTGCTTTGAAGACCCGAACGTGATACACGTTTCAGGCCGGGTAGATCCCAGGGAGGATATCGAGGTGATCGAGGCGGAGCTCATGCTTGCGGACCTTGACGCCATCGAGAAACGCTTGTACAAGGCCGAGAAGATGACCAAGACCGGGGACAAAAAAGCACTGGAAGAAGTGGAGTTCATGCGGCGGCTCAAGGACATGCTCGCGAAAGGCCAGCCCGTCCGCCGCGCGTCCCATTCCGAGGAAGAGACCCTGTGGCTCAAGAGCTATGCCCTGTTGTCCTCCAAACCCGTGCTCTATGTGGCGAACGTGGCGGAGAACATGGTGGAAAAGCCGAACCCTCACGTGGATGCCGTCCGGGCAATAGCCGATAGCGAGGGGGCCAAGGTCGTGGTCATCTCGGGACAGGTGGAGGGCGAGATCGCCCAGCTTCCCCTGGAAGAGCGCAAGGAGTACCTCGCGGGCATGGGGCTCAAGGAATCCGGTCTCGACCGGATGATCCGCGCGGGCTACGAGCTCCTGGGGCTCATCACTTTTCTCACTGCGGGCGAGAAAGAGGTTCGCGCCTGGACCATCACCAAAGGTACAAAGGCCCCGCAGGCGGCAGGCAAGATCCACACGGATTTTGAAAAGGGGTTCATTCGCGCCGAGGTGTTCCATTTCGATGACCTGATGAAGCTGAAGACCGAGCAGGCGGTCAAGGCCGCAGGGCTGCTCCGTTCGGAAGGCAAGGACTACGTCGTGAAAGACGGGGACATCATGCTCTTCCGGTTTAATGTATGAGACGTTGCAATCGGACACGCAACGACTTACTATATACCATGATCCGTTCGGAATTTCATCATGTCTGGGCGATGCTCTTTTGCAGGGCTGAAGTCTCTTCCGGCGCACTTTTCATATGATACCCCCGTTGAGAATCAAGTCGAGCCGGGTTTTATGGACATCAGCCGTTTTGTGCTTTCTCGCCGTCGGCCAGCTTTTTGTTGCCGGGGCAAGCACCGCGGAAGAGCAGACCATTACCCCGCTCCCGCCAGGCATCCACGCGTTTCATCCGGGGGAAACCCTGACATACGATATCAGCTGGTCGAACATCCTCACGGCGGGGACCGCAACCATGAAGGTAGAAGCGGAACGGTTGCCGGACGGGAGGGAGGCGCTCAAGTTCGTTGTGACTGGCCGCACCTCCGGCCTCGTGAACAAGTTCTACCCGGTGAACGACACGGTCCAGAGCATCTTCGATCCGCTGCTCATGCAAAGCCTCTCGTACGAACTCAGGGAGAGCTTCGGAAAGAAAAAGAGGCTCCGCGTTATGAGCTTCGACCCTTCGACGAAAACCGTGGTCAGCAAGTTGAACGAAGACCCGCCGGAGACCCTGGCCACGCCGGACCAGGTGCAGGACGCATTGTCGTCGTTCTACTATCTCCGGACGATGAAGGACTTCCTGATCGGGAAGACCCATATCATCGATGTCATTGACAGCGGCAAGAACTGGTCCGTCGAGATCTATTCCCTGGGCAGGGAGAAGGTCGTGACGCCGGCAGGGGAGTTCGCCGCGATAAAAATCAAGACCCGTCCCACGTACAAGGGGGTCTTCATGAACAAGGGAGAAGTCTTCATCTGGCTCACGGACGACAGCCGGAAAATCCCGGTACTCATGAAGAGCACCCTCGCCGTCGGGTCCTTCGTGTTCACCCTCATGGACGTGAAACCAGGATACGACGCGCACTGAAATTTCCTTCCCGCAGCTTCGGGGCGCATGCTCATGGGATGCGTTTCTCTCTTCTTGACTTCCTCTTCCCAAGCGTTATCATATGGCGTGGCATATTTCTTTCTGTAAGTCCGGATTGCATATCTGAAAGGAAGGTCGGACCATGCTGACGTTCCTGATCATCGCGGCCGTGCTGGCGGCAATCTACATCTACGCAACGATAGCGTACTACTATTTGTTTAAAAATTGGCGTCCCCTGTGCGGCGGCTCCAGGCCAAGAGAAAAAGAACCGATTAGAATCGGCTTCGTGGATAAAACACGCTGAGAAGGGCTTGGTACATGGAAGATACTCCGGCTGACCAGGAACTGCACCACGAAATTTTCGGCTCCATCCTTGATAGGACCGAGATGACGCCGTTTCTTCTTCTGCCTGCGCGGGATTATAAGACCTCCCTCAAACAGGCCACGCGGATGATGGCTAACCGCGGCTTTGACACGCTCGGCGGCGTTGAATTGCGGAAGAGCGAACGCGAAAGGGCCGCTCAATACGTCAAGCGCGCGTACGCCTACTTTTTCGACGGACTCTTCCCTTTTGTGACGAAGCAGCTGGAAGGGCTTGCGGCCCTGCGGTCTCCTAACGCCGGTCTTTACCGGGACTGCCTGCGGGCCATCAAAGAGGCGGCATCGGTCCTGGACGATCCGGCCTTCCGGCGCATCGTGGACGAAGATCCGCGCCACCTCTTTCTCCTTGCCTCCTCCAGAAAATATCCCTGCGTTTTTTCCGGCTATCCGGGGAGCTCCCTTGAAGTGCCGGCGTCATGGCAGCAGGCGGCCTGTTCTCTCCTAAAAATGGGACATCTGATCAAGTCTGTCGAGGAGGACAGCCAGGATATCAATGATTATGCCCAGTTGGGATTTTTTCTGGAGATGCAGGGCCAAAGCCTCGATGATCTCTATCATTACGATTGGGAACATCCGGTGCATATCCCCCCTGCTGAACCCGCTCAAAGGGCCTTCGTCAAGATATCCTCTTTTTTTCACCGTCTGAGGGAGTCGTTGGCCTTCGACCCGCGGAAGGGCTGCCTGGTCTTCAACAGCGGGGACGGCGTCGATGTCGACATTGCCGAGGTCAGGGCCCGGTTAAAGAGTCCGGAAAGCATGGTCGCCAAGCTGGGGAAGCACGTGGAAGGAGAAGCGTACGACATCAGGGACATCCTCGCGATTACCTTCATCCTGAAAAGCATGGATGACACGCTGAAGCTTTTTCACGCCCTCCAGAAACGGGGGGTGATCCTTCAGGAAAACACGGCCTCGCACTCCGTAACCCAGACGCTCTTCGACCGGCCGGAGAGCATGATTGAAGCGGTCCGGAGGCTGATGATAAGCCTTGCCCGGAGCGGGGGAGGAAGTGAATTGCCCGAGGAGGGAAGTTTGCTTTCCCATGCGAGGAAGTTTTATGAAGCGCTGGGCATGAACGCGGAAAAGAACCTCCATTCCTCCCGGGGCCATAAAAAGTTTCAGTGCAAGATCGCCTTTTCCCTGCCGATCCACCGGTCGGCCGAAACAAACGAGATCATGATACCCGGCACACCGCTCTTTGCGGGAAGAGACCAGGTAAGCAAAAAAACCGAACAGCACACGCTGGGGGTGGAACTGCGCATATCCGATGTGGAGAGCTGGCGCGCCTCGGAGCAAAAGGGAGACTCTCATCACGATGCCTACAAATTTCGGCAGCTTGTCTCCGTGATGAACAGGGTCTTCAAAAACGTGTTCTCCATGCCGGAAGAGAGCTTCCCTCAGCTCCGGAAAGACCAGGCGGCCCTTTTCCCTTGAGAGACCTTTGATCAATTCGTAAGCATTCGAGTATCACCCAATGTCGTCCCCGCTTTCAAAGAGTACAGAATGCAGAACAGAGGACGGCGCAGAAAATTCCAATCCTTTCCCATTCTTCCGTTTACGGACAGTCTCCAGCGAGTTATAATTATTTTATGATATTGGAATCCAGCAAAACCGATCAATACCTGGTCGCAGAAGAGCCGTACTATCTGCCGGTGGGCAAGGAGGTGGAGCTTTTCGAGTCGGCGTACCGGCACCAGATACCCGTGCTCCTGAAAGGCCCCACAGGCTGCGGCAAGACGCGGTTCATGCAGTACATGGCCTGGAGGCTCAAGCGGCCGCTCATCACCGTCTCCTGCCACGACGACCTTACGGCGTCGGACCTTGTAGGCCGCTATCTCGTGCGCGGCGGCGAGACGGTCTGGGTCGACGGCCCGCTCACGACGGCAGTGAAGGCCGGCGGATTCTGCTACCTCGACGAGATCGTGGAAGCGAGGAAGGACACCACCGTGGTGATCCATCCCCTTGCCGACGACCGGAGGATCCTCCCCATGGAAAAAAGGGGGGAGGTCCTGAAGGCACCCCCGGAATTTCTCCTCGCCATCTCCTATAATCCCGGCTACCAGAGCGTGCTGAAAGACCTCAAGCAGAGTACGCGACAGCGTTTCCTCGCCCTTGAGTTCTTCTATCCCCGAAAGGAGCCCGAGACGGACATTGTCATGCATGAGTCGGGCGTGGACCGGAGCACGGCAGCGGGGCTCGTGAGCCTGGGCGAAAAGACGCGAAACCTCAAGGACCGGGGCCTCACGGAAGGCGCAAGTACGCGGCTCCTCATCCACGCGGGGAAACTCATCACCGCCGGCATAGAGCCCAGGAAGGCCTGCGAAGTGGCGGTGGCGGGACCGCTCACCGACGATCACGAGATGCTGGGGGGATTGAACGAAATCATCAGTTCGTTGTTCTGACAGGTCCGCCGCGGCGTTCGCGGAGTTTTTTTCTCCGCCTTCCCGCGGTAAAATAGCTTGAAGTGTCCCATGAAACACGTTGCCGAAAAACAGATCGAAGAAATTCGATCAGCCTTTGTCAGGAACCTCAGCCTCGATTTTTTCGATGACGATGAAATCGAGAGCCTCCTGAACGAGGTGGACTCCTTAGACCGGCAGGTGAGGCAGAAGGTCCTCGCCCTGTGCCTCTCTCTCTCGAGCGCCAGCTCCTCCCTCGTTCCCCGCGTGCTCCGACATATCAAGTCCGCTTCGGACTTCCTCCCGCCCGATGATCTGGACCGGTGGGTGGGCATTGCCTTCGACCTCCTCGACTCCCAGGGGATCGACCGTGCGCTGGAATTCCTGTCGAAGATCGAAGTGCCTGATCTCCGGGCGTTTCAGGTCCCCGAAGGCCTCCTGCTGCGCGACGAAGCGGCGACATTGGAAACCTTTCTGCGGGGGATTTCCGGCCGGGACCTCAAGATCGCCCACAACCATGATGTGTATACAGACACCGCCACAGTGTACCTTCCCCCTTTTCTGAATTTGTTCAAAGAGGGGGAAAAAAACTTTCTCCTCTATAAACTCGCCGCAGCGCATGCATGGGCACAGATAGCGGCGGGAACGCTCACCCTTGACGTGGATGTGGAGCGCCTCAGGGCCCGTTTCAAACAGTACTCCCTTGACCATCCTGACATAGAGGCCTTCTTCAATCTCTTTTCCGACCGTGACTTTGCCGTCGATCTCTACGGCGCGCTCGAGGCTATCAGGCTCGATGCCTTTCTCCACAGGGAACTGCCCGGGCTCATGAGGCAGGCGGACACGGTGAAACAGTCGCTCTTTGATGCCAGGCCCGCCCTTGCCGCCTTGTCCGAAAAATCCGCTCTCGTCGAGGCGCTCTATAAATATTATCTCAATAAAAGGACCAGGGGCGCCGCGCCGCCAGCGCTCACGGCCGTCCGGCAAAAACTGAAAGCTCTTTCATCCGGGGGAAACCTGGAAAAAACACTTGATCTGCTGGCTGACCTCTACGGCAGTGCGAGCCCGCTTCCCGGCCAATACGAACAGGTGACGCCGCCCGTCTTCCTCGGGAGGGTCCGGCCGGAGAAGGTCGCTCATACCCTGAGGGAGCTGAAGCGGGAGCGCGGAAAGAGGCTCGACCTCCTGCTCACGAAGCTCGTCGAGATGCCCGAGTTCGAGTCGCCTGAGCGGCCTTTCAAAAAGACAGCCCCCGGGGAACGCCTTCGGGAAGCGGAGAAGGAGTATCTCCTGATAAAGGGCAGACTCATTGAACTGGACCAGGAGTTGAAAGACCTGATCGAGGAACGCGGCGGCGTGCCTGGCGGCGTTCTGGTGAAGGGGCGTGAGCTCGGAGCGGGGACATCCGTCAATCTGATGGATCTCGTCGAAGAGGAGGAGGTTCAGGGAACCGCCGCGGGGATCAAGTACGACGAGTGGGATTACAAACGGGGAGATTACCGGAAAGGCTGGTGCAGTTTGTACGAACACGACATCCATCCGGGGCACGAACCTTTTGTCGAGCTGACTCTCAGGCGCTACGGCGGGTATGTGACTGTGCTTCGGAAAAAGTTCGAGCTGCTCAAGCGGGAGCCGAAGACCGAGCGGAGGCGGAAAGACGGCGACGACATCGACATTGACGCGGCCATCGAGGCGTTTTCCGACATGCGCGCGGGTCTCTCGCCGTCGGAAAATCTCTTCACCCGGCTCGACCGGCAGGAGCGCAACATCGCGGTGCTCTTTCTTGTGGACATGAGCGGCTCCACCAAGGGGTGGGTGAACGAAGCGGAGAAGGAGTCCCTCGTGCTCATGAGCGAGGCGCTTGAGGCCCTGGGCGACCGCTATGCCATTTACGGGTTCTCCGGCATGACGAGGAACCGGTGCGATCTCTACCGGATAAAAAGTTTTGATGAGACCTACGGCGAGAGTGTGAAGCGGCGCATTGCGGGCATCGAGCCGAAGGATTATACGCGCATGGGCCCGTTCATCAGGCACGCGAACGCCATCTTCGCATCCATTGAGGCGAGGACCAAGCTTCTCATTACGTTGAGCGACGGCAAGCCCGAGGACTGGGACGCGTACAAGGGGGAATACGGGATCGAGGACACGCGGAAGGCGCTCATCGAGTCCCGGGAGCGCGGCGTTCATCCCTTCTGCATCACCATCGACCGCGAGGCCCAGGCCTACCTGCCGCACCTCTACGGCGAAGTGAATTATATATTCATCGACGATGTGCGAAAATTGCCCAACAGGATCACTGAAATCTACCGCCGGCTTACGACGTAGGAGGACTCATGGCGGCGGGATGGGCGGCGTGGCGGATGTATTCGTCAACAATAAGGGCGGTGATCGTGAACTTGTGGGGGGAAGCGCGGCGGGGCCGGAGAAATTTACGGCTGCTTTTTCGTTTCGCGGAGAATTTTCGCGATCCCGGTTTTCAGATTGCCGGCCACTACTTCACCGTAAAAAAGGCGGGCCGTCTTGTCCAGGTCCTCAAGGTGGTCCCAGCATGCATCACCGTATTTGGCGTGAATCTCGTCGATTTTTTTTATGAGCGTGGGCGACTTGGGGCCGAGCATCTGCAGTGCCAGGGATTTCACGAGGTCCACGCATTCGCGGGAAACCTCGACATAATTGCCGCCGAAGAGCCGCTGAAGGGACTCTTCGAGACCTTTGAGCCCCCGGAACATGATGTTGATGTCACCGACGGATTTTTTCCCGTCTACCTGCACAAGGATATTTCGGCACAAAGGACTCAACTCGACCGGCGCTTTCGTGAGCGCTTCACGGCCTTTTTGCGTCAATATGAGGATTCCTGATTCCATCTCTTTGACTCCTGACACGGCTGAAGCGCGCCTATGCCTAAACGAACAGGGTGACCGTGGCCCCCATCCCGTATTCTATGAAGGTTGCCAGGCCGCCGAACTCGATGCCGTCGATCAAATCCTTCTGTTTCATCCCCAGGACGTCCAGGGTCATCTGACAGGCCACGAGCTTGACGCCCGAATCCCGGGCCATGTCCAGAAGCTCGTTGATGGTCGGCACCGACTGCTTTTTGAACATGCCTTTCATCATCATTGAAGCCATGGCCGTCATCCCCGGAAGGGCGCCGATGATATTCGGCACCGGCATGGGCATGGCCGGGTTGGCGATCGGCGCCACTTTGAGATTTGCGTTCTTCTTCAGGATGTTTACCCCATAGAGGGTGAAGAAGATCGATGCCTCGATGCCCATGCTCCGCGCGCCCGTGGCGAGCAGCAGCGGGGGATAGGCCATGTCGAGCGTTCCCTTGGACGCGACGATCGCGCAACGGTTCTTGTGCGCCTTAAGCTCCACCTCGTGGACCTTGCCTTCAACGGCCTTGATTTTCTTGCCGACGGCGTCATACACCTGCCGCGACGCCTCGATGATACGCTGATCGATGTACTTGTTCAGATATGCCTTGAGTTTGGGGTCCAGTTCCTTGTCCGGATCAATGGCCATGTTCATCAACCTCCTGCGCCCGTCAATTCTTCCATGAGGGCCTTGACCGAAATGATTCTGTCGATCCGGGAAGCGTTGGTGCCGACCGTGTAGAGCGCCTCTTCTTCAGCCGGGTTGTATCCCGCAGAGCTCAGGAGACCGTTGCAGATGCAGAAATAGTCCTTATTGTCTTCCTTGGCCGGGCAGACCGTGAACTTGCCTTCTGCGTCTTTCATGAGCACGTACCCTTTGTCGCACTTCGGTTTCCGCAGCTGTTGCAGCGAAGAGACATACATGGGCGACTGCTTGATGACCCTGAACGGCAGGCCGCAGGGAGAACCCGGCCGGTGTGCCACGACTATGTCCTGTTCCTTGGCCCGGACGACGGCTTCCTTGTAGGCTGCGGTGGCGCTGCTTTCCTCGGTGGCGAGGAAGCGGGTGCCCATCTGGACGCCGTCGGCTCCCGCGTTCATAAACCGCCTGATATCATCATGGGTATAGATCCCGCCGGCGACGATGACGGGAAAATCTCCAAATTTCATTGCCATATCTTTTACCGGGGGCAGCAGGTTTTCGAGCCTGTTGGCTTCCAGCGCAACCTGGTCAATGCGGAAACCCAGATGTCCGCCGGCGAGAGGACCTTCGAGTACAACGGCGTCCGGCCGATAGCCGAGTTTTTCCCATTTCTTGCAAATGATGTCGAGGGCGCGCGCCGACGAAACAATGGGGATCAGAGCGGTGTCTTTCGGCGGCTGGATGGCCGGCAGATTGAGCGGAAGGCCCGCGCCCGAGATGATTGCGTCCGCTCCGGCATCGAGTGCGCCCTTGACCGATTCATTGAAATCCCTGGCAAGGGCCCCCATGATGTTGATGCCGACAAAACCGCCGGGTGTTTTTGAGAGAGAGACCTCTTCATAGGCGGCTTCATAGATGTTGACTTTTTTGTTATTTCTCTTGGATACGAGCCTGTCCAGACAGGCGCTGGAGACGATGCCGAGACCTCCCTCGCGAGCCACTGCCTTCGCAAGGGGGTGAAGCGACACCCCGACACCCATTCCTCCCTGGATGATGGGTACTCTTATGCGTTTCCCTTTGATAACGAGTGGTTTCAGTACTGATTCAGATTTCAAATCGCCCCCTTGGCATGTTCAACACAAACTCAGCGAGAATGTGTATCGTAGTAATTCTCCGCGTCTTAGTGCCCGCATGAACAGCGAAAAAGTTCTGTAATTATACCATAATGAAATCCCATATACAACCAGAAGTTGGGACTTTCCCCGTAAAAACGGCAAGCCGGCCGGGGTAAAAAGGCTTGCATCTTCGGGCTTTGATTTGTATAATAACAAATCTATGCTTACGGGTTACAACACCGACTTTAAATTTCAGGGAAAAATCTACCACGTTCAAACCGAAGACGGCGGCGCCAACAATCCGAACATAACGTCTCTCTTATACTATCAGGGGGCGATCCTCGCATCGCGTAAAACGAGTTACGCCGACATCCTCAAGGCGGACTGCCTGGAAGAGGTGGTGCGCGAGTTGATGATGGAACAGCACAAGCAGATGATCCGCGACTTGATGAAGGGCAAACTCACGATGCAGAATGCCCTGCAGGGAGCAGTGTGCCCGCCGGCAGCGCCACAGACGGATCCTGCGCCGACAGCCGCGCCTGCCCCGAAGACCGCTCCGTCAGCCGCGGTAAAGGACGAACCCCTTGCCCCGAAGGGAGAGGTGAAGGAGCGGAATCTCGATGATATCATCCTGGACTTTCTCGCGGAGGAGCAGAAGGACAGGAGCAAGAAAAAATAGACACCGGTTTCATATGTTTTTCAGGAGGGTTGTTGCATGGGAGTTACAAAAGAGCAGCTGAATACCTTGACGGACAGGGCCCGGAGGGTCCGGATCGACATTCTGAAGATGCTTGCCGGCTGCGGTTCCGGACACACGGGCGGCAGCCTGTCCGCAGCCGACATCGTTACCGCGCTGTACTTTTACAAGATGAAGTACGATCCGAAGAAGCCCGAATGGAAAGGCCGTGATCATTTTATCCTCTCCAAAGGCCATGCCGCGCCGCTGCTGTACACGGTTTTGGCCCACGCCGGGTTCATCGAGCACGCGGAACTCTGTACGCTCCGCAAACTGGGCTCGCGGCTTCAGGGCCACCCGGACAGCAAGTACCTGCCGGGCGTCGAGATTTCCACGGGTTCGCTCGGTCAGGGCTTGTCCGTTGCCAACGGCATCGCCCTTGCGCACAAACTCGATAAAACGCCGAACCGGGTATACGCGCTCCTGGGCGACGGAGAACTGCAGGAAGGCCAGATCTGGGAAGCGGCCATGACCGCCGCGCACTACAAGCTCGACAACGTCTGTGCGTTCGTGGACAACAACGGGCTCCAGATAGACGGCCCGGTGGAGAAGGTGATGGGTGTCGAGCCGATCACGGACAAGTGGCGCGCATTCGGCTGGGAAGTTCTCGACGTCGACGGCCACGATATGGAAAAAATCGTGAACGCACTCGACAGGGCCGAGACCGTGAAGGGCAAGCCGACGATGATCGTCTGCCGCACGGTCAAGGGCAAGGGCTCGAAGGTCTTCGAGGGCAAGGTGGAGTTCCACGGCACGACGCCGTCCAAGGAAGAGCTCGAGATCGCGATGAAGGAATTGTCGGAAGAAACGGTGTGTAAATAACATTGCGGATTTCAGATTGCGGAATGCGGATTGAAATGCTTGTCAATCCGAAATCCGCAATCCGCAATTCAAACGGGGGGTAACGTGAGTCAGAAAGTCGCTACAAGAGATGCTTACGGGGATGCGCTGGTCAGCCTCGGGAAAAAACGAAACGACGTGGTCGTGCTGGACGCGGACCTTTCGGGTTCGACGAAGACCTCGAAATTCGCCAAGGCGTTCCCGGACCGGTTCTTCAACATCGGGATAGCCGAGCAGGACATGATGGGCACCGCGGCCGGGCTTGCGATCGGGGGCAAACTGCCCTTTGCGAGCACCTTCGCGGTCTTCGCCACGGGCAGGGCCTGGGAGCAGGTCCGTCAGTCTGTCTGCTATCCCAACATGAACGTAAAGATTGTGGCGAGCCACTCGGGCATCACGGTGGGCGAGGACGGCGGTTCCCACCAGTCCGTGGAGGACATCGCGGTCATGCGGGTGCTGCCGCACATGACGGTGATCGTGCCGGCGGACGGCCCGGAGACGTTCAAGGCCATCGAGGCGGTCGCGGAATACAAGGGCCCCTGCTATGTACGCGTCGGCCGGAACAAGGTGCCGACCCTTTTCGGGGACGATTACCAGTTCCGGATCGGCAAGGCCCACGTGTTCCATGAAGGCAAAGACGCGGCGATCATCGCCTGCGGCATTATGGTCGCCGAGGCGCTCAAAGCCAGAGACCTCCTGAAAAACGACGGGATCGACGCCGGCGTGATCAATATGTCCACGATCAAGCCGATCGATGCCGATGCCGTGATCGCCGCTGCGAAGCGGTGCGGCGCGATCGTGACCGCCGAGGAACACTCGATCATCGGCGGCCTGGGAGGCGCCGTGGCGGAGGTGCTTGCCGAGGCGGCGCCGGTGCCGATGGTGCGCGTGGGCGTCAAGGACGCCTTCGGAACATCCGGAGACTACGAAGGGCTCCTGAGGCACTACGGCATTTCAGCGGAGAATATCGCCGAGGCGGCAAAGGAAGCAATAAAAAAGAAAAAATTTTAAACTCGAATTTCGAAAGCCGAAACAATTTCGCAATTCAAATGACCGAAACACTCCCCTTCCGCGTATTTCGTTTCGGATTTCGTAATTTAGTACTTCGAATTTGCAGTTATGATCCAACTTTACCGCGTGACCAAATCCTATGATGGCGTCCCCGCCCTGCGCGATGTGAGCTTCCTCGTGGACAAAGGCGAGTTCGTGTTTGTAACCGGCCCCAGCGGCGCGGGCAAGACCACCCTTCTCAAGATCATCTTTTGCGCGGAGCAGGCGGACGGGGGGCAGATCATCATCCAGGGCATGAACACCTTCCGGCTGAAATCCTCGACCATTCCTTACCTCCGCCGCAATATAGGCTTCGTGTTCCAGGACTACAAGCTCCTTCCCCACAAGTCCATCCTCGAAAACATCGAACTGGCGCTCAAGGTCGTCGGCACGCCCTACGGGGAGATCAACCGGCGCGCACGCGTTGTGCTCAAGAAGGTGGACATGTACGAAAAGCGCCACCTCACGCCGCCCAAGCTGTCGGGCGGCGAGCAGCAGAAGGTCGCCGTGGCCCGGGCGCTTGTGAATGAGCCGCAGATTATCCTGGCGGACGAGCCAACGGGCAACCTCGATCCCCAGAGCGCGCAGGAGGTCTTCCGCCTCTTCAGGGACATCAACATGAAGGGTACGACCGTGCTTGTGGCGACCCACGACCGGGAGACGGTGAGGAAGATGCAGCGCCGGATAATCTCCATGGAACGCGGCAGGGTGCTCGAGGACGGCAGCCGGTCAGCGCAGCTGCCTGCGGAGGAAGCGAGGAAGACGGTGCAGCCCGGGGGAAAAGCATGAGCGGGTACGGCTTGTTCTATTTCATTGCGGAAGCGTTTCGCGGGCTCCGGGCAAACAGCGTGGTGAACCTGCTCGCCGTGGGTACGATCAGCATGGCCATGCTCATAGTGGGCTTTTTCCTGGTTGTTTATTTCAATATCTCCTCCGCGGTACACGTCCTGGGAGAGCGGCTGGAGATGTCGGTGTATCTGAAGGAAGGCCTGACACAGCACGAGAAGGATTTTCTCCTCCACCGGCTCAGGACGGAGCCGGGAGTGAAGAAAGCAGCCTTTCTCTCCAAGGCGGAGGCGCTCGCGCTGCTCAAGAAGGAGCTCAAGGGCCAGGAGCCGCTTATCCAGGGGCTGGGAGTGAACCCTCTTCCTGATTCCTTCGAACTGAACATCGACCAGCGCTGGGCCGATTCGGACCGGCTCGCGGTCATGGCGAAAAGGATCTCCGGATATCCCGGCGTCGAGGACGTGTCCTACGGGAAGCAGGGCGCGGAAGTGCTCACGGCGCTTTTTAAACTGCTGACTTACGGGGGCACGGCACTGGCGGTCCTGCTCGGCGTATCAGTCGTGTTTATCATCTCCAACTCGGTCCGGCTGGCGCTGTACTCGCGGGGACAGGAGATCGAACTCATGCAGTGGATCGGGGCCACGCGCGGGTTCATTCAGGGGCCGTTCCTGATCGAGGGGATGATGCTCGCCATGCTCGGCTCGGCCCTCGCGGTCGGCATCCTTGCGGCGCTCTTCTATGCGCTGCCGCCGGAGATCGCCTTGCTCCTGTCGCGCCCGAATGGGCTGGACTTCCTGCCGCCTTCGGTGGTAACATGTATAGTTCTCAGCGGAGGTCTTCTCGGACTGGCGGGAGGGCTTGTGTCGGTGAGCAGGTCTCTGGAATAACGGAGATGACGGAATGACCGGAACCTCCCGCGGATACGTATTTGCCGCACTCCTGGCTCTCGCAGTGGGTATCGCCGGGTTGCCGGTGTACGGCGAGGGCGGACCGTCGGACACCGCGAAGGAACTCGAGCGCATCAAGACGGAGATGCGGGAGAAAAAAAAGGGGCTTAAGCAGGCCAGCCGAAAGGAACGGTCGGTCCTGGCCGATCTCG
>JAXIPA010000164.1:0-9424 GCA_045403145.1 Nitrospirota bacterium
GCCGGTGGCAGATGTTGCCGACGCCATGGCAGCGGTGCTCATCCCCTATGTAAAGAAAGCGCTTGAGAAGAAAGAAAAGAACATCTACGAAAAGGTCCATGCCGAGGTGGACCGACATGTGTTCGAGTATCTTCTGACCCACACCCGGGAGAACCAGTCCGAGACCGCGCGGCTCCTCGGCATCAACAGGCTGACGCTCAGGAAGAAGCTGGGACTGCAGAAGTGAAAAAAATTGGATTGTAAGAGCAGCCGAATTCTGATAAAGTTTAATTGATAAATAATGGAGGTATATATTATGCTGAAACAACTGACGGCGATCATCGAACGCGAAGGCAGTGGTTATGTTTCACTCTGCCCGGAGCTCGATATAGCGAGCCAGGGCGATACGATAGAAGCTGCGCGGGATAACCTTCGGGAAGCTCTTGAACTTTTCTTTGAATCAGCGTCGAAGGAGGAGATCAAGCAGCGATTACATGAAGAAGTGTACGTGACACGCTTGGAGGTCGCTGTTGGGTAAACTTCGCGTTCTTTCGGGACAAGAAGTTTGTTCTATACTTATGGGGCACGGTTTTGCTGAGATAAGGCAACGCGGCAGCCATATCGTAATGCAAGAAACTTTCCGATACCACGATTACAGTAAAAGGCAGAATGCAAGGCGATTCCCGTACACACTGGTGGATCGGAAGCGCTTTGATCTTCGCAATCCCCGCTGTCGGCGCTCTTCTTCTTGCGTAGGCGATGGAAGTTAAAGGTGTTTGTTTCTTCCTGAAGTTGTTGACTGATTACGATTCCATCCATTCCATGCTTCATTTTGAAATTATCGCGAGATCCCCTCAAAAAAGCATTCTTCTTGCAAAACCAACAAATTCATGATATTGATTTAGGGGGGGGGATTTCTAAAAAGAATGACTCAAGTATTTCCGTCCTTCCATTCCCGAAATTTCGGACTTGGAAGGACGCTTTTCATTTATGCATCCAAATGAAATATATTACAATTAAATATGCATTTTGCGTCCTTACAATCCCGGCTTTTCGGAAATAGAGGGGCGGTTTCCGTCCTTACAAATACTGGTTAGACTCCAAGGAGACATCATGGCAGTAAAGCGTATGGACAACGTCGGCATCGTGGTAGAAGACATCGACGCCGCCATTGAGTTCTTCACCGAACTCGGCCTCGAGCTTGAGGGACGCGCTCCAATCGAAGGAGACTGGGCAGATGGGGTCACTGGATTGCGCGACATGCGCGTCGAGATTGCCATGATGCGAACGCCGGACGGTCACAGCCGGCTCGAGATGTCCCGATTCCTCGCGCCGCGCGTGGTCGCCGATCACCGCCGCGCCCCGGTGAACGCTCTCGGCTATCTACGCGTCATGTTCACCGTGGAGGACATCGACGATACGCTCGCCCGGCTCCGCAAACGCGGCGCGAAGCTCGTCGGCAAAGTAGTCCAGTACGAAGACGTGTATCGGCTCTGCTACATCCGGGGGCCCGAAGGAATTCTCATCGGTCTCGCCCAAGAGCTCGGGCCTTCGGCCTCCGTTAAACGCAAAATGAAAAGAAAATTGGATCCTCACTCAAAGTAATGGCGAAGCAGACGTCACAAGCGCCGCCCAGTTGTAGCCGCCGCACAGGTCAGCGTTATGCGCCGCTCAACTGCCGGCAGGTGCGATGATTCGCCGGAGGACACAATGACACCTTCGTCTATGCCATCTGCAAAAGCGGAACTGTTGATTCGCCGACCTGTTTCTGAAGTGTTCGAGGCATTCGTCGACCCTGCCATCACATCCAAGTTTTGGTTCACTAAGGGCAGCGGCAGATTGGAGCCTTCAGCACAAGTCAGATGGGATTGGGAGATGTACGATTTTTCTGTAGAGGTGAGCGTAAAAGCTGTCGAACAGAATAGGCGGATCCTTATCGAATGGTCGGCGTATGGCGCCCCTACAACCGTAGAGTGGATTTTTGTCCCTCGGCCAGATAACACGACTTTCGTCACCATTACGAACTCAGGCTTTAGTGGAGACATGGACAAGGTCGTAGAAGCAGCAATCGGCTCAACCGAAGGATTCACGCTTGTGCTTGCTGGGCTGAAGGCGCTGCTCGAACACAACATCAGCTTGAACCTGGTGGCAGATCGATTTCCTGATGGACTCGAACAACACTGAAGGTATGCGTTTCTACTTCGATTGTTTTGCTTCGTTCCAGCCGACCTGTCACCTGCAAAAAAAGATTTACCCAGGATACTATGGGGAAGAGAAGCCGCGGCGATCAAACGCAGCGGCATGATCTGTCCGGCAATCATTAACATTTTCCGGAGCGTCTCCCGCCTGGGGGATCGTCGCTATCTCCTTCGACCGCGTCATCATCGTTCCGGATGAGAAAAGCAGCCTGCCCGAGGTGATCACTTCCTGATGGGCGAGCGCGCCTGATGAAAGCGAAAGGTCCTCGTTCGTGCCGTGAAGCGGCGACAGCTCGCGCTGCCAGCACGCCCCGGTTGCAAGGTCCCGGTACAAAGGAATGAGTGACCTGATCTCCTTCATGATGTCCCCGGCAGAGGCGTAGTTCATGGGCGAGTCCATGGACCGGGCCAGCATCTGGATGATCTGCCAGTCGGGTTTTGACTCCATAAACGGCAGTTCGGCCCGGTTGATCCTCTGAAGCTTCCGTTCGAGATTGGTAAGCGTTCCGGACTTCTCGAAAAAGCTTGCCGCGGGCAGGACCACGTCGGCGAGCTTTGCGGTCTCGGTCAGAAAGATGTCCTGCACAATTAGCAGTTCCAGGCTTCTCAGGAGCGGGGCCAGCCCCGGATTGCTCCCTACCGGATCGTCGCCCATGATATAGAGTGCGGAAAGAGCGCCGGTTTCGATGCTGTTCAGCATCTCCACCGCATCCATGCCCGGCGCGTGGGGCACAACCGCGTTCCATGCGGAAGAAAAAATCGCCGCATTATCGGCGCTCGTTTTTTGATACCCCGGGTAATAATCCGGCATCACGCCCATATCGAGCGCGCCCTGGAGGTTGCCCCGCATGACCACGGGAATGAAAACGACATTCGAAAGCAGGCGGGACAATTCACGAAGGAGCGAGTGCTCCCTGGTCGTGAGCTCCGCGGGCATGACGATCGCAATACTGTTGCCGGAGCAAAGAAGCGCAACCGCCCTGTCGATCGTGCCCGGGATACCGGCTGTCGTCCTGAGCCCCGAAAGCAGGGCTTCGAGCGCCGCTTCAGGGCGTCCGTATGGGAGAACGGCCGACGCGAGCCGGTTGAACTTGTTTATGCCGCTGTTCACGAGGATGAGCCTGCGGCCCTTCCTGTTGACGGCGCGCACGATCTCGTAGCCCGTGACAGGATTGATCTCTCCCGCGTCCCTGTCGAGCACCAGGATGACGTCGCTCTCGCTGAGCGCGCTCAGTTCCCCGGAGAAAAAAACGGAGTTCAGCCCTTTCGGCATCTTGAGCCTGCCGAGAAGGTCCACGTTATTCGTGCCCACGACCGCTCGCATGAACTTCTGGAATACATAATTGTCTTCATTCGTGGTCCGCACGGAACCCAGGCCGCCGATGCTCGCTGCGCCCTTTTTGTTCCTGATCGATTGCAGTCCGCGGGCCACGCGCGACAACGCCTCTTCCCATGTGCAATCCACGAGCGCCCCGTCCACGCGCATCTTCGGCACGGCAAGCCTGTCCGGATGATGCACTGCATCCCACCCGAACCGTCCCCTGGCGCAGAGATAGTCGTTCCGTGCCGGGCGGACCCGAACAACGCTTCCCTTGCGGGTCTCCAGTTTGACCGGACAGCCGTTTCCGCAGTAAGCGCAAACCGATTCCGTTTCCTCCACATTCCATGGCCTGGCCTTATACTTGAACTGCCTCGTCGTGAGCGCACCCACCGGGCAGATCTCGACGCACTCTCCGCAGAATTCGCACCCGAGAGGCCGGTCGCAGGAGGTGCTGATCCGCGATTGCCCCCCGCGGCGGGTAAAGGCAAGTTCATGCACCGCGATCCGCTCCCTGCACACGCGGACGCACTTCCCGCACAGGATGCACCGGTCCGTATTCCGCTCGATCACGGCCGATGAATGGTCGGGCGGCAGTTTTCGTTTCTCTTCGGCGAAGGTCCCCACATGGGGCGCATATTCGTGAACCAGGTCCTGGAGCCGGCAGTCCCCCGCCTTGTCGCAGACCGGGCAGTCAAGGGGATGGTTGATGAGCAAAAACTCAAGAACGGCCCTCCTGGCCTCGATGATCTGCGGGGACATAGTCTTGATCACCATACCCGCTGCAGCCGGTGTGGTGCACGATGCCACCATCCTGATCTGGGGGCCCATCACCTCGACCATGCAGATCCTGCACGCCCCGTAAGGGTGCAGGTTGTCGTCATGGCACAGGGTGGGCACCTTCACCCCTGCCGCGTTCGCGGCGAAAAGGATGGTTGAGCCAGAGGGCACGGTCACGGTCTTGTCGTCAATGGTGAGCGTAATCATGATAATACATTCATTGAAACGATCATTTCTCGCAGAAGCACAGTGTTACAATCCCGGATTTTCAATCTCAGGTCTCGAGTCCAGGTGCTTTCTCTTCACACAGCACGATTTCGAAGCACACCCGGTCCGACTGATGCAGCGCTCGTAATCCTCGCGGAAATACCTGATGCTCGACATCACCGGCTGGAGCGCGCCCTCGCCCAGGGGACAAAAACATTTCCCTTTCATCTTGCCGCAGATGTTGAGCAGGGCATCGATATCGTTCGACCGGCCTTCCCCCTGCATCATCCTCCGGTAGATCTGGGCGAACCATCCGGTGCCCTCCCGGCAGGGCGTGCACTTGCCGCACGACTCGTGCTCGAAGAACCTGACGATAACGGCCGTCGCCTTCACCATGCAGGTCGTATCGTCCATCACGATCACTGCGCCCGACCCGAGCATGGACCCAGCAGCGAGGACGGAGTTGAAGTCCATTTTGACATCGAGGTGGTCCGGCGTGAGCATGGGCGTGGACGCGCCGCCCGGTATGATCGCCTTGAGGGCCCGTCCGTTCCTGATGCCTTTGGCATGGGTATAAATGATCTCCCGGAGCGTCGTGCCCATCGGAAGCTCGTACCCGCCGGGCCTGTTCACCGCGCCGCTCACGCTGAAGATCTTGGTCCCCGACGAACCCTCAACGCCGATCCTGGCATAGGCGCCAGCCCCGAGGGTGATGACAAACGGGACATTGGCAAGGGTCTCAACGTTATTCACCACGGTGGGCTTTCCCCACGCTCCCGCATTCGCCGGAAACGGAGGCCGTACGCGCGGCTGGCCCCGCTTCCCCTCGAGCGATTCGATGAGCGAGGTTTCCTCCCCGCAGATATAGGCGCCCGCCCCGCGGTGAACGGCAAGATCGAAGGCGATCCCGCTGCCGAGGATGTCGCGCCCCAGAAACCCTTTCGTGTACGCCTGATCGATCGCGCGCTCGAGAATGCCCGCAGCCTTCGGGTATTCGCCCCGCACATAAATGTATCCCCGGGCGGCGCCGATCGCGTATGCAGCGACGATCATGCCTTCGATCAGGAGGTGGGGGTCCTGTTCGAGGATGAACCGGTCCTTGAATGTGCCGGGCTCGCCCTCGTCCGCGTTACAGATGAGATACTTCGGGAGCTTCGGGTCCATGGCAGAGAAGGACCACTTGACACCCGTGGGGAAACCCGCGCCGCCCCTGCCGCGGAGCCCCGCGCGCTTCACCTCGTCGATGACGTCGAGGGAACGCATTGCAAAGGCCTTGCTGACGGAGGTGTAGGCTCCGTGCGCCAGAGCGACATCGATGTCCGTGACATTCGGGATAGATATCCGTTTCAGGAGCAGAGGTTCCATAAAGCGGCCTCCAGCCGCAACCGACCGAACATAACCACGGGTCCCGCGGACGGGACTCACGGTTAAAGTCTACTAATAGAAAGAAAATTTTTCAACAAGGCAAACACAAAAAGCCTTTCCTGTTAGTAACTAAAGAATCAAATTCTTCTCAAAATGGAAAGAATATTTACCGCGAAGGCGCGATGGCCTAACAAATGAATCGGCCACTTAGGGAATCACGCGAAGGAGTGCTAAAGACTCTATGGTTAAATACGAGAGTTAAAGATTTCCTTTGCGTCCTTCGCGACTTCGCGGTTACAAGGTTTTGGTTCCGTCTTGTCCGGGTTAGGCATATCCACATGACTCAACCATGCTCTACATCTTGTGTAGCCCGAAAACCAGATTCCCGATTAACCTTCGGGAATGACATTTTTTACATTTTTTGTCATCCCCGAGTGCTTCTATCGGGGATACGGTTTTATGGTATATTCCCTGCTGCAAAACAAAGCCCATATCTCATCCGTGAGGCGAAGCCCCGTGTGCGCCGCAGGCGCCCGTGGTTATCGGTTATTCGTTGAATACGGTCAATTAAACGTACTGTTCCAGTATCCCCTCTATCTTCTCCGTCGTCAGTTCGCCGTGGTAGTCGTTGTCCACGAGCATGGCCGGCGCGCCGTCGCATCTGCCGATGCACTCGATCCTATGGAAGGAAAACCGTCCGTCAACCGTGACCTGGCCCTCTTCCACGCCCAGCTTCTGTTTGAGGTACTCGATAAGCGGCTCCGCGCCGAGAAGAGAACAGGGAAGGTTGTGGCAGATCGAGATCACGTGCCTGCCCGCCGGTTTCCGATGCAGGAGCGCGTAAAACGTCGCCGTGCCGTACACCTCGGACTCGGGGAGGTCCAATTGCCGCGCAATGACCCGAATGGCTGCGTCGGGAACGAACCCGTTCTCGTCCTGGACAGCCTGGAGCGCCGGCAGGACCGCGGCCCGGGGCTCGGGATACTTGCGCGCAATTTCCTGGATGCGCTCTTCCGTCGTGCTGATTGGCATGGGTCACCGCGTCCTGCCGAACATGTAGCCTGTCATATCGATGTAGCTCGCATTCATCTTCCGGATCACCGAGCTGATCTCGTGGATGATATTGATGAGCATCTTGTATCCGATCCAGGGATTGTGCTCGATCGCTTTTTCGAAATCCGGCCGCTGAAGCGAAAAAACAATCGTACCCTGCTCGGCAACGACCGTGGTTGCTGAATGGGGCTTGCTGTCGAAGAACGAGAACTCCCCGAAAAAATTCCCGTCCTTCAAAACGGCGATGGCCATGGGGTCGCCGTCCGTGCTCCGCTTGATCACGTCCACCTTCCCTTTCCGGATGATGTAGATGCAGGCGCAGCCGACCTCGTTTTCGCGGTAGACCACGTGCCCCTCGGGAAACGTGTCTTCGGTCATGGCGCCGGCGATGATCGCCAGCTCTTCAAGGGTCAGCCCTTCGAACAACGAAACTCCCTGAATGTCCGTTGCATCAACCATGAAGTCCTCCTGTTGTTAATGCGTTTTTTCAACGCTCCAATACGCGGTCATTCTCAGCAAGCCGTGTCCGCATCTTCAAGTCACAATTATCAGATGATGTATACTCTAAATTTTTTTTGCTCAATGCGCTGATGTTCTGTTTGGTAACATATTCGCCCACAAAGATCAATACTATTTGTAGCATCCGAAATTGTATTTTCTTAGCTTCTCATTAGCCAAATTTATGAATATAGTTTACGGATTCTGCAACAATAAACGACAGTTGCAATCAGGCGGATTTGAGACGGCTGTGAAGATATTACACGCAGGGACGACAATCGCAGCCGATAGGCCAGGTAGGGCAGAGAACCAGTCCGAGACCGCGCGGCTTCCCGGGATCAACAGGCTGACGCTCAGGAAGAAGCTGGGGCTGCAGAAGTGAAAAATCGGATTGAAAGAACAGCCAGATTCTGTTAAAGTTTTACCATGTCTCACATCCAACGCCACATCATATTGCCTTTTCTCGCTCCCCTCCTCTTTTTCGCAGTAGCTGCTACACCCGTTCATGTCCTCGGCTGCCGCACCCGCGGCCTGTTGGCGTTCGCGATCGCCCTGGTAAGCGTTCTGGGCGGCCTCAGTGCGGCGATCATGGCCATAAAAGGCAGGCTGCAAGGCGATTCCAATTCGCACTGGTGGATCGGAAGCGCTATGATCCTCGCAATCCCGGCTGTCAGCCTGCTCATTCTTGCGTAGGAGATGGAGCGTTATCACAGGGGCTTATACCGCAGGAGAAAAATGATGCTGAAACTAATATCTTTGACTCTGCTACTTGCGCTGCTTATACCGGTATCCGCTCAGGCAGCCGAAAAAGCGAGCGATGCCGGACAAGACGAAGTCGCACGGCGCGGGGCGCACGTAATGCCCTTCGATTTGGAGCAAACCACGCATATTTTTATTAAAACGGAAAAAGGCGGCATACAACAGGTCATCGTTAAAGAGAGCTCCAACACCGGGCAAATCAAGCTGATTCGTGCTCACTTGTTGAAAATCTCCCGCGAATTCATGCAAGGTGACTTCAGTGACCCCGCAAAGATCCACGGCGAGAATATGCCCGGCCTGGCGGAATTGAGAAAGGCCAAGCCGGAGCTGATCAGAATTGATTACAAGGAACTGGCCGAGGGCGCGCAGATTGACTATTCGACAAGCGATCCGGGCCTGATCAAAGCGATTCATCAATGGTTTGATGCGCAGTTGAACGACCACGAGCGGCATGCTGTCCCGGGCCACGATCACCATCCGCCGCATAGCCACTAACCCGGACAAGCCGGAACCAAAACCTTGGAACCGCGAAGGCGCAAAGGACGCAAAGGAAATCTTTAATTCTCGTATTTAACCATAGAACAGCCGCCATACTGAACATATTCATATTTGCCGTCATGCTATTCCTGTCTCCCCGGACTGTCAAGGCTGAGGAACTTAAACCGTTGTCCATAACGATGGAAGACTATGGCTATCCCTATCAGGTGGAATTTTTACCTCTGACCATCGAAGGTCAGGACCTGAGAATGGCTTACATGAATGTCCCGCCTGAAGGAAAAGATCTCGGCCGCGCAATGCTGCTTTTTCATGGAAAGAACTTCTTTGGCGCTTACTGGAAGGAAACCATTCGCTTCCTCACGAAAAACGGCTACCGGGTGGTAATCCCCGACCAGCTCGGATTCGGCAAATCGTCAATGCCAAACATCCATTACAGCTTTCACCTTCTGGCCTCCAACACGAAAAAGCTTCTCGACGTTCTGGGTGTAAAAAAAACAGCCGTGGTAGGCCATTCCATGGGCGGCATGCTGGCGACCCGCTTCGCGCTTATGTACCCCGGGATGGTATCGCACCTGATCCTGGAAAACCCTATCGGCTTTGAAGACTACCGTTCCATCGTGCCTTATGCCTCTTTGGAACCCAAAGACATTGTCAGCATGGTGAGCTGCTAAGAAAGAGGGCGGGAGAGTTTTGTGCTCTCCCAGCCCCCGGACACTGGAAAGCAACGGTATTAAGACGAGAAAAAACCGTGCCTCGGCTTCGGCTTCGG
>JAXIPA010000034.1:0-17799 GCA_045403145.1 Nitrospirota bacterium
ACCTTGGTCTTGAGCTGCGCCTTGGGCACGGCGCCCACGACCTGGTCCACGGTCTGCCCGCTCTTGAAGAACATGAGCGTCGGGATGCCCATGATGCGGTATTTGCCGGCCACGTCCGGGTTCTCATCGGTGTTCAGCTTCAGGACCTTGAGCTTGCCCTCGTATTCCTTTGATATCTCGTCCACGATCGGCGCCACCATCCTGCAGGGCCCGCACCATACCGCCCAGAAGTCCACCAGGACCAGATCAGACGCCTTCAGTACTTCTTGATCCCATGTTGCGCTCGTCACTGCTTCTGCCATTCCAACCTCCTTCAACGGTTTCAGTGAGAATTCTGGACAATTGCGAAAATCTCTTTTTTGATGGCGCCTTCGGGGCAGACCCGCGGACAGGCGCCGCAGTCAATGCATTCCATCGTAATGACCGCATGCCCGTCCTGCATCTTGATCGCCTCGGTGGGACATACATCAAGGCAGGTCCCGCAACCGGAACACTTATTTTCTGTAATACGGTATTTCATATAACAGCTGTTTGCAATAATAAACTATGCACTAATCATTGTCAATAATTTTTACTTGTGGCATAATTATATGCCTATGAAAATCGAAGTTCTGCCATATGGTAATGCCGGATGGAGCGAAAAAATCCGTATTGTTGCGGAAATACTCTCTTCACGTCCGGCCCCGCCCTTCATCTATAACGATGTTCTGATTCTGGTGCCCTCCACCCGGATGAAGAGGACCTACGGAAAACTTTTCCTCGACGAGGCGGAACGGCTCCAGGGTATGTCCGCCCTTGTGCCGCCGGATATTCAGACGCTTCATCAGTTCTTTCAGAGCCTGCATGCAAAGATCGGAGGTCCCTCGCTCCTGGATGAGAACAGCAGGCTCGTATTGCTTGAAGGGATCGTCAAGGAGCTCATCACGGGAAAATCGGGGTTCGGAGCTCGACCGGATGTCCTCGCGCCGTCTCTCTCCGCCGCCGTAGCGGACATGATCGAACAGCTCAGCGCGGCGGGGATCACGGAAGAGCGGCTTTCCACAACTGTGGCCGGCACCGACTTTCCGGATAAACCCCAAGTCAGGCTGCTCATCAATGCTTACGGCCGGTACGAGCGGGTGTTGACTGAAAAGGGCCTTCTGGACCCCGGGGGCGCGCTTGCTGTTCTTGCCGAGAGGTTCGACCAAGCGTGGCTCGCGCCCTACTCGCGCATCATCATGGATGGCATCCATGACGCTGACGAGATCCAGACAAGGCTCCTCAGAAAGATCTCGAATCATGATAACTGTACGCTCCTTGTCGAGGCGGGGTCTCCGGAAGACATCAGACGCGCCGGCGAGTATCATCCCCTCCGTCTGACGAGGGAATTTCTTGGCAGCCTCGGGCCCTCCCCCGGGGCCGCAACCGCAGCAGCAAGTCCTGAAGATCAATTCTTAAGCAAGGCGCTGTTCTCGGATGCGCCCTTTGCCGAGGCTGCGAAACACGCCCCTCCCCCCCCGTCCTTCAGCAGGGACCTGCGCCTCCTTTCCGCGGTGAATGCCCGCGAAGAAGTATCGCTCATCGCCGGCGAGGCGAAAAAATCGCTGATGAAGGGGACCAGCGCCGACTCGATCCTTGTCGCCTTTCCCTCGCTCGATGAGTACGGCCCGCTTGTCGAAGAAGTCTTCACAGACTACGGCATCCCTTACAACCGCGCCCTCGGAAGACAGCTCAGCTCATCGCCGGTCACCACCGCCGTTCTGTCGCTCCTCCGGGCGTGCCAGGAGGATTTCTCGGGAACGTCGCTCATGAGGATATTCAGCTCGCCGTTTTTGAAATTCGGGGGACATGCCTCCCTCGCTCCCGGCCTCGACAGGCTCATGCGGGACCGGAGAATAACCGGAGGCAAATACAAGCTTCTTTCGGCGCTCAAAATACGGCCGGATACGGAAAATGAAAAGGACGTCCTCGCGGGGCCGCTGCAGGACCTTTTTGCGGCCCTGGGGCCGTTCCTGGTGAATGAGGCCGCTCCGCTGTCCGCCTGGAT
Source organism: Nitrospirota bacterium (assembly GCA_045403145.1). GTDB lineage: Bacteria > Nitrospirota > UBA9217 > UBA9217 > UBA9217 > JAJYKN01. The sequence continues at coordinate 2,027 of JAXIPA010000034.1, forward strand.
GGAACGGCTCGCAATTCTTCTTGCCTGGTCAGGCCTCGACGCCAGGGTGGCGGCCATCAAAGGCCCGCTCAACATCAATCTGCAGGCCTATAAAAAGTTGACGGACACCCTCGCATCGTTAAACCGCGCCGGAACGCTCTTCCCGGGATATCGCTATACGTTTGGAGAATGGCTGTTCCTGCTCCGGAAGACGCTGATGCACACCCGCTTCCAGGTCCCTCCGGAGGACGAAGGCGGAGTCCAGGTCCTGGGCCTCGCCGAGAGCGTCGGACGCACCTGGAGCGAAATCTACCTCGGCGGCCTTATCGACGGAAAATTTCCCCAGCGTCTGCCGCAGAACATTTTTCTTCCCGAGGCTACGCTCGAGTCCCTGGGTGTGCGCACGCTCGAACGGGCACGCATGAACTCGGCCTATCATTTTCACCGTCTTCTGCTCTCGGCGCAAAAAGTGATGCTCACCTATCCGGAGAACGAAGGAGACAGGCCCGTGGTCCCGTCGCCTTTCCTGGAGGAACTCACGCCTCTCAAAAAAGCCGGTTTGATCAACATCGGTATTGAAAAGGCATCCGGCATCCAGTTCAGCCTGGATATTGAAGAGAGCTATAGCATTCCCGAACTGGCCAAGGCGATCAGCCGGATAGAAAACGTCAAGGGGCTGCCTGATGTGCTGAACGCGGACTTACCGGGCATGGACGGCATAAAATCCGCGCTTCAGTACCAACCCGAGCCAGCCCCGCTGGTCGCACCCCACAAGAAGCGGGAGTTCTCGGTCACGGAGCTGGACCTCTATATCCGGTGTCCGTACGACTACTTCATTACCAAAGCTCTCGGCATCAGACCGCTCGAAGAAGTGACCGAGGACATCTCACCCATGGACCGCGGCAGCAAGGTGCACGGCATCCTGCGGAATTTTTATCTTTCCTGGAACAAGCCCGTCACCAGGGAAAACGGAGAAGAAGCCCGTGCGCTCCTGAGGAAACTCGCGGATTCAGCCTTTTCTCAGGAAGCCGATACGTTTCGTAATCGCCGTGAAAAAGAACTCTTCCTGACCGTCATGGCGGAGCGGTTTCTCGAAGCAGAGGAAGAGTTCTGGAAGCAGGGGCTGCGGCCCGCATATCTCGAACAAAAGATAGATCAATACCGGATTGTCCTTACGAATGGCGAAGAAGTCGAGCTCTCTGCCAAGATCGACCGCATCGACGCGGATTCCGACGGCAACTTCATCATCGTGGATTACAAGACCGGCGACTATCCAAGACCGAAGATGAACGTCGAGCAGGACATATTTCAGCTCCCGGTTTATGCGGTCATGGCGAGGCAGACCCTGGCCGGGGAAAGTACGCGGCACGCAGTGCCCCTGCGGAAACCCATCGGCCTTGCCTATTATGACCTTGCGGGCAAGAGCGGAGCAGGAGCGAGAGATGTCGTTCTCTTTAACCGGGATGAGCGCATTGATCATTCTTCGTCAAAGCCAAAGGCAAGCCCCAAAAACGCCGAAGAATTCGAGGCGATATTGAAACAGAGCATGGACAAGGCCCGCAAGGCAATCGAAGGCATCCTGGCGGGAGATTTCGCCTCAACGCCGCGGAACGAGAACCAATGCCGCTATTGCCCGAATGAAATGATGTGCGAAAAAAACGAACCGTGAATGTCCGTTTAACCACTGGCGACTTCGTCGCACACGGTAAAAACAAAAGCCAAGATTTGATTTTCATCTAACCCGTGTGTCCCGTCTGCGGGACCTGTGGTTACATCCTGTTTGCTGCGGCCGGAGGCCGCCTTATGAACATCGATCCCAAAAACCAAACCTTGTCAAAAGCCTCAGACGCCTCCAAATCCATCCACCTCTCCGCCTCCGCCGGCTCGGGCAAGACCCGCGCGCTCAAGGACCGCTATCTTGCACTCCTCGATGTGCTCGACAGCCGCGGGCTCAACGTCGATCAGGCAGTGGCCATCACCTTCACGGACAAGGCCGCGGCGGAGATCAAAGAGAGGGTGATGCATGGCCTGTCCGAGCCCATGCTCAAAAAGATCATTCGGGGCAGGCAGGACCTCCACATCTCGACGATCCACTCCTTCTGTATGAACCTGCTGAAACGCTACCCGCTCGAAGCCGGCCTGCCGCCGGACTTCGGCGTGCTCGACGCGCGGGACCAGGCGTACAAGATTGAAAGGGCTATCGAAGATACGCTTGAGGAATCAGACCGCGATCCCGAGCTCATGGGCCCGCTCAGGGGGTACACGCCAAACGAACTTATCGGGATCATCGATTTCCTCATCTCGGTCAGAAGCAGACTCAAGAGATTGGAAATCGACGCGGGCGGACCGGACGCGTTGATCCGTTCCCTCCGCGACGGCATGGAAATCGACGCGCTGGAAACGTCGACACAGGCGCTCGTTGACAGCCCGGAATGGCGGGCCCTCTTCCTGCAGATGGAACTTTTCCTCAGGTCGCAGGATATTTTTTATGAGGAATGCAGCGGATCGGGGCATGCCGCTCTCGCCGCAGCCAAAGACCTGCAAACCGCCTCCCGGATCGCGGAAACACTCATGCCTGTTTATTTCACGCAAAAGGCGGAACCTCGAAAAAAGCCCGCCATCGCCAAGAGCAAATCCTGCGCGAGCAGGACGTTTCCCTATCCGATCTACGAGAAACTCTTCTTCGAGGTCCAGGATGTCCTGTCACGCTTTCTATCGGGATACCGGCGTATACAGGCAGGACATGAAACAATCAGCCTTCTCCGCATTTTCCAGCGGGCCGAAGAAATGTATCAGGACTTGAAACTGAGGGAGGGACTGCTGGACTTCGACGATCTCGAAATCTATGCCTACCGTCTGCTCCAGGGCCGTGAATCGCCTGACATCCTCTACTGGCTCGACCGGAAGATACTTCATTTTCTCGTGGATGAGTTCCAGGACACGAGCGATATCCAGTGGGCGGTACTGAACAAGCTGACAGAGGAGATATTCGCGGGACAGGGAGCGGACAAACCTATGCGCCCCACCCTATTCGTGGTGGGTGACGAAAAACAGTCCATCTACCGTTTCCGCGAGGCGAACTACCGCCTGATCGAGAACGTTCGCCGCAGGATGGAGGAAAACCTCCCTGCTGAACAGCGGGAGATCATGACGCTCGATAAAAATTTCAGGTCAACGCCCGAAATCGTCGGGACTGCGAACCGGGTCTTCGGCGCGCTCTGGGGGGAGACCTACAAACCGTCCGAAGCGGAACGGAAAACCCACCATGGCAGTGTAAAGCTCATTGAGCTTTTGCCGGAAACAGCGGAGGAAAAGTCCGGAGGTCCGACTGAAGCGGAGGTACTCGTGCGGGAGATAAAAGCGTTGATCGGGAGCGGGACGATAGTTTATGAAAAGTCAAAAGACGACGGCTGGCAGACCCACCCCGCCGGCTATGGCGACTGCGCTATCCTGATCCAGTCACGCACCAGGCTCAAAGAATACGAAGCGGCCCTTCAGTCCGAGGGCGTCCGTTTCCGCGTAATCGGCGGCATCGGGTTCTACGAAGAGGACGAGGTCCAGGCATTGATCAACATTCTCTTCTTTCTCTGGAACCGCGATGACAAACTTTCGCTCGCATCGGCCCTGAAATCACCTCTCTTCGGCCTTACGGACAGGGACCTCTACGACCTTATGCAGGGCGGCGGGAACATGGTGGATGCCCTCAAGGACCGCAGACCGGATGAGTGGAAACTCTTGCAGGACTGGATGGGCCTTGCAGGACTGGTCCCGCTTTCAGGTCTCATCCACAGGATCGTCGGTGAAACCGGGGCCTACGTCCGGTTCGGCAGGCGCAATCCTCAGGCAATCTTCAACATCGACAAGCTGCTCGACACGGCGCGGGAGTTCGACCGCCGGGGCTACACCACGCTCCAGGACTTTGTCGAGTGGGTGAAAAACATCCAGGAGGCGGAGCAGCGCGAGGCCGCGGCCGACATGAACCTGCCGGGGGTCCAGGGAGCGGTGAGCATCATGACCGTACACAAGGCCAAGGGCCTGGAGTTTCCCATCGTCTTCCTGCCCGGTATGAACCAGCAGCCCAGATCGCAAACGAGCGGTCCCCTGGTCATCATCGAAGGCGACGGCGGCGTTCGGATGGCCGTCAAGGACGCGGCAAACCCGCTTTACGACGAGTTATGGGGGCGGGAGAGGGAAGAGCTCCAACGCGAGCACCAGCGGCTTCTCTATGTGGCGATGACGCGCGCCCGGGACCATCTTGTCATGATTGGTACGCTTAGTGAGGGGAAGACCCCGGTAAAACAGAATACATGGCTCGATTACCTGCACACAGCGTCGCCAAAACCCTTGTTAGAAGCGCCGAAGGATCTGCCGTCCTCGTTGCGCGTGTACTCCTATCCAAACATGGTGGAAGACGCGATCGTCCAGGAAAATCCGCCTCAACCTCCCTTTGAACAGGAAGGCCTGGCGGGATCTGAGCAGGTCCCGATGCGTAAGATCGACGTCCGGCAGATCATCGACAATCTCTCCCCGATTGCGCCGTCAAAATCGCCGGAATGGAAAAGGGCGACTGATTTTATCGAACACGAAAAAGAGTCGACACTTGAACTGTTGTCGTTACAGACCGCAGCGGGCGCTGTCTCTCCCCTCACCCGCGGGACCGTGCTTCACCGCTGTCTTGAAACATATACAAAACAGGGGTCGTACGAGATCGAGCGCATTATCACCGATTTTCCCGAGATTCTGTCTCTGGGACCAGATGACCTGCAACGGTTCATTGGTGATGCCCGGTCAATCCTGAACAAGGTTTTATCGAATGACCAGTTTGCATGGATCTTCGACCGCATTGGCAGCGCCTATTCCGAGCTTCCGTTCCTGCATAAACGGGGAAACACGTTCGTGAGCGGCGTCATAGACCGAGTAGTCGTCAAGGAAAATAAAGCGTATGTCGTCGACTACAAGGCCATACTCATCGAAAATGAGGAGTCCCTCGCTGCCTGGACAGACCACTACCGTCCGCAGATCCAGGTGTACTGCGAAGCAGTGCGGGAAGTGTTCGGGCTCCCGGAAGTTGAAGGCTATCTTTTATTCCTCGACAGCAATAGGCTTGAACGAACTACTAAAGTATGATCTCATCGCCCAGTCCCGGTACAATCCTTCACATCATGCCTGTACGGCCTGCTACAAAAGAGCGCTATAATATATTCAAATACACAAGAAGGAGGTGAGTTGTATGAAATTACGCATTTCACCGGACATGGACTTCTTCATGGATATGGACCTTCAGGGAGTGACCGAGCGGACAAGGGAGAACGACATCCAGCAGTATGAGAAAGTCGTGTATGAAGAGTTCGTCAACAGGCTGAAGAAGGCGTTCCCGGAAGGAGATTTCAGACTCTATACTTTTGAGTTCAACGTTGCACGGGAAGCAAGATCGAAGGCGGCGTGAATAAACACAGTTCAGAGTTCACGGTTCTGAGTTCACAGTTGAGGGCGATAATACCGCGAAGTGGTTGAGTGCTTTCACTTTGGACCTTGAACTTTGAACTTTGAACTTTTTTCGAGCAAATCAAAATATTCTTCCCTGCACCGGTCCTCAACCTCCGCCATCTTCATGAAGGCGTCCTGAAAATCTTTCTCACCTGCCGCGAATACGCCGTGGCCGTATACGATGCAGACGCCTTTCTCCTTGATGGCAAGGGGAACGGATATTGCTAGTCCGCCTGCGCCCGTTTCTCCGGAAACGATCGGAACGCCGCAGACCGAGCGCTTCCTGTTGCAGAGACGGTTGCAGTCCCCGGTCGTACAATTCTCTTCCTTACAGAACATGGACATGACGATACTGAAGCGGGGATGGCCGTGCAGAACAGCATGGTAGTTCGAGGAGACGTAAATTCCCCGATGCGCCGGGAGTTCCGATGACGCGGAAAGGCCGGCAGTCGAAGAGTTGTCCAGCGGAACCGGGTCGATATGGCCTTCGAGCTCGTCCAGCGATGATGTGGTCTGGCTGATGAAGATGGTTTTTCCGTCAAAGTAGCTGATGTTTCCAAAAAAGGAATCCACGTAGCCCTTCTCGACCGTGTAGCGGCCGACTTTGCAGGTCTCCGTGACGATTGTATTTTGATCTATGAAGGGGCCGGGCGCAAACGTCAGTCCCGAGAGCTCGGGGGCCTTGAGCCATTCATTCCTGAACGTATCGATATGCCTTCGTTCATCGGGAAGCCTGAAGCCTTCTGTCAGAAGATCGAGAAGATACTTTACAAATGTCGTATGAAATATAGTCGAGAAGCCTATGTAAGCCTGCTCCATCGTCACCCCGCCCGTGGCGATGACGCCGAGGTTCTGGATGATCACGGCCTTCCGCTCCCTGAGGCAGCGGACGATCAGTTCCGCGCGGGCGGCGTTCGGCCCTGTTGCCCACTCACGCTCCCTGATGAACGGGATGTCATGGAGAAAAACCCTCGTCTCGCTGTCGTTCGGTACGAGCCGCTCCGCGTACGGGTCCGCCCGCTCGATAAGCAGATCAGCAAAAGGCAGCGTAAGCTTCGCGAAGAGCAGCGCCGTAACGTTCAACCCTTTAAAGACTTCGGTGAACACCGGCAGCCATTCGTCCCGCCGGTTCGTCGTGACAACATCATCGAGACGGTAGAACCGGATGCTCTCCGGCTCCGCTGTCCGGTCGCGGAGGAGCTTTTCGGTGTATTTTTTTATGTGGTCGTGCACAACCTACCCTGACCCGGACAAACCGGAACCAAAATTTACCACGAAGACATCCCCGACTAAATCATTCGGGGACAGGCTCCGGCACGAAGAAATGCATGAGGCCTATGATGTTTGTTTAAACCCGCATGAATTAAGGACCTTCTTTGTGTCTTAGTGCCTTCGTGGTGAAAGTATTCTTCCCACTGACTGCCTACGCCTGTCCCGCCGAACCCAGCACTTCCTTGTTCTTGTGGACGATCATCTTGATCAGTTCGTCCCGTGCCGGGCCGAGGTACTTGCGGGGATCGAACTCTGCCGGCTTCTCGGCCAGGGTCTTGCGGATCATGGCGGTCATGGCCAGGCGTCCGTCGCTGTCGATGTTCACCTTGCAGACCGCGCTCCTGGCGGCCTTCCGGAGCTGGTCCTCGGGGATGCCTACCGCGTCCTTGAGCTTGCCGCCGTTCGCGTTGATGATCTGCACATACTCGGGGATCACCGACGATGCACCGTGCAATACGATGGGGAAGCCGGGGATGCGCTTCTCGATCTCGTCGAGAATGTCGAACCGGAGCGGCGGCGGCACCAGCACTCCGCGGCTGTCGCGGGTGCACTGCTCAGGCTTGAACTTCATGGCCCCGTGGGAGGTGCCTATCGAGATGGCGAGGGAGTCGACACCTGTCTTTTTGACGAAGTCCTCCACCTGCTCAGGCTTCGTGTAGGTCGACTTATCGGCAACCACCGCATCTTCAATGCCTGCCAGCACTCCCAATTCCCCCTCGACGGTGACGTCGTACTGGCGGGCGTACTCAACGACCTGTTTCGTGAGCTTGATATTGTCCTCGTAGGTATGGTGAGACCCGTCGATCATGACCGACGAGAATCCCGAGTCTATGCAGGACTTGCAAAGCTCGAAGGTGTCTCCGTGGTCCAGGTGCAGCGAGAACTTGACCGGCGAGTTTGCGTCCTTGATCATGGCCTCGGCGCCCATGGCGAGGAACCGAAGGAGCGTCTGATTGGCGTACTTCCGGGCGCCGCTCGAAACTTGCAGGATGAAGGGCGACCGCGACTCCACGCACCCCATCACGATCGCCTGGAGCTGTTCCATATTGTTGAAGTTGTACGCGGGAATCGCGTACTTGCCCGCCATGGCCTTCTTGAACATCTCCCGGGTGTTCACCAGCCCTATGTCCTTCCACGATACCTTTTCCATTGTGTTCTCCTCTCTCGATTAAAATCATCTGTTCAAAACTCAGCCGACGGTTCATCCGGTTTGTTGCAAGCTGACTTACGCGCAGGCCGCACTCGACGCGATGCGCGTCGCTGAGAACCCGTTGGTTGGAGCCTTATGCGGGCTTCCAGTGTAGTGCGAGTTTTTTGTGAGACGCAGCACAATCTCGTAAATAAAGATTGATAAGCGTCTGGTAAGGGACGCCGATCTCCTGTGCGAGTTTCTTAAAGTAGCTGATGGTGCCTTCGTCCATCCGGAGCGTTACTTGACGCTTGAGTCTGCTGGCATAAGGATTTTTCACTGCTTTTGAAAAGTCATATTCTTTTCTCATGTTCATCACCTTTCCCAATAACGCTTTTGTTCGTTGCGAGTTGCCTTCCGTGCAGATATGATCCTGATAATCTCATCGCTTTTTCGGTAACAGTGACATACTGCCAAGAGACGGATTTTAGCGCTTAATCCAAGGAGAATAAACCGGTCTTCGTCATCAGAATGATCAGGGTCATGGATCATCAGGGCATTCTCGTCAAGGAAAACAGCCTGTGCTTCCTCGAATGAAACGCCGTGTTTCCTCTCGTTCTCAAAATCCTTACGGGGGTCCCACTCAAAGCGAAGTGGCTTCATAACTACATTGTAAATATAACGTAAGGAGTTGTCAATCCGATTTTTCCGAGAGGATCAATCGGCTGCCCCTATACCCGGCATAAGTCAACCCCGTTGTTGCATAATTTCGTCGGAGTTCACAGCACCGCGATTTGGCACTCCAATTGCGACTGAAAGAGCCCTTTCATGAGGATTGTGGAAACTCAATTTCGCGATCTCCTGAAAGTTCGGAGAAAAATTCGACCGATACCGTATTGATGCTGTTTTGAACTGATTCTGCCCCAGTGAGTTTCTGAAACAACGGGGTCAAGCCGAACAATCACTTCCGTTGACTCTCCTCACAAACATGCTACAATACTTCAAGAGGTGAACAATGAAGGAATATGACGTGATCATCGTCGGGTCCGGGGCCGGTGCGAATCTCATTGAAGACGCCCTGGAGCACAAAAAAACCGTCGCCATCGTGGACAAAGGTCCCGTGGGCGGCACCTGCCTGAACACGGGTTGAATCCCCACAAAGATCCTCGTCTATCCGGCGGATAGAATCGTTGAAATACGGGAAGCAAAAAAGCTCGGTATCACGGCCGATATCACCGGCGTCGACTTTGACGGCATCATGGAGCGGATGCGAAAGCATGTCGCGGCAGGCCATAACCGCGTAAGGAAGGGCCTGGAAAACGCCGAGGAGTTCGATTTTTACTTCGGAGAGGCCCAGTTCACCGGCGACTACACCTTGGAGGTTAATCCCGTTAGAGAACAACACCAGGAAGCAGGAAACCAGGTTAAAAACCGGCGAAAGTCCGCGCCTTTCTCCAACGGGGTAAAAGGCGAGACGATCCGGGGCAAGACCATTTTCCTCGCCTGCGGCGTGCGGCCGGTCATCCCGAAGATCAAGGGGATCGAAAGCATCGAGTACCTTACCAATGAAAGCGTCCTCCGGCTAAAAGAACGGCCCGAAAGCATGGTCATCATCGGGGGCGGGTACATCGCAGCCGAATTCGCCCACTTCTTCGAAGCCATGGGCACAAAGGTCACGATCGTCCAGCGGAACAAGCGGCTCGTACCCGAGGAAGAGCCCGAAGTCTCGGAGCTTTTGAAGACGGCCCTCGGCCGGCGCATGCAGGTCCTGACCGACACCGAAGCGATCGAGGTCAGCCAGCACGGGAAGATCGTGACGGTGGTCGTGAAGGAACATGAGGCCGGCAGACAACGAGAGATCATGACAGAATCGATCCTGCTCGCCGCGGGAAGAAAATCGAATGCCGATGTACTGATGGTCCAGAACACCGGGGTAAAGACGGACGAGAAGGGATTCATCGCCGTGGACGAGTTCTTTGAGACCTCGAAGAAGAACATCTGGGCCTTCGGAGACACTATCGGCAAGAAGATGTTTCGACACGCGGCCAATCACGAGGCCGAACTCGTATGGCACAACGCCGTCCACGGCAAGAAGTCACGGATGAACTATCTGACCGTCCCGCATGCGGTGTTTACCTATCCGGAGATCGCTTCCGTGGGTTTGACCGAGGAGCAGGCCTTGAAGGTCATGGGCAAGGCGGAGGTTCTGATTGGCAAGGCGCGGTATACCGACGTGGCCCGCGGCGATGCGATGATGGAGACGGACGGATTTACCAAGGCCGTTGTTCACCGGAAATCAGGGAAGATCCTGGGATACCACATCATAGGCCCCCAGGCGTCGGTGCTGATCCAGGAAGTCGTGAACGCCATGGCCGCGGACGGAAACCTCTGGTCCGTTGCCAAGGGAATACATATCCATCCTGCGCTGTCTGAAGTGGTTTTGAAGGCTTTTGGAAAGCTGAAAGAGGTTGAATAGTTCTACTGACTACTGCCTACTGACTCCTAACCCGGACAAGCGAGAACCAAAACCTTGGAACCGCGAAAGCGCGAAGGTCGCGAAGGAAATCTTGTAGATCTTGTAGTAAAACAAATACTCTTTGTTTTTGACGTCCTTCGCGTACTTCGCGACTTCGCGGTAAATATTCTTGCCATTATACGTAGAATTTGATTCTTTAGTAACTACGGCTACTGCTTCTTCGCCGCATGAATCGCCGTCCCGTGAACGTCCTCTGCCGCTTCCATGATGGCCTCGGCAAGCGTTGGGTGGGCGTGGATCATGTGACCAAGCTGCCTGGTCGTGACTCCCGCCTGGATGGCGAGCGCTCCCTCGTGGACCATGTCCGTTGCATGGGCGCCGCAGATATGGACGCCCAGAACCTTGTCCGTGGCCTCGTCGGAAATGATCTTCACCAGGCCGGTGATCTCTCCCATGGCATGCGCCTTGCCGAGCGCCCGGTATGGAAATCGTCCAATACTGCACTTTATCCCCTGATCGATTGCCTGCTGTTCCCGGAGACCCACGCTGCCGACCTCGGGCATGGTGAAGATCCCGGACGGCACGACGGTATAATCCATCGATTCAGCGCCTCCGAGAGCGTTCTCCACGGCGACAAGGCCTTGGTGCGAAGCAACATGGGCAAGCATGATCTTGCCGGTCACGTCGCCAACGGCGTAGACGCCCGGAACGGTGGTCTCCATCTTCTCATTCACGATGATCTCCGAGCGCTTGCCCGTGTTCACGCCCACGTTTTCAAGGCCGAGGCCTTCGGAGTTCATGCTGCGGCCGATAGATACGAGGATCATCTCGGTTTTGATCTGCTGTCCATTGCTCAGGGTTGCGACCATCATGCCGTCATCGGCCTTTTCGACCTTATCCACCTTCACGTTCGCGATGAGCTTGATCTTTGACTTCTTGAACTCGCGCTCAATGATGTCCGACATGTCCCCGTCTTCAGTCGATAATGCGCGCGGCAGCATCTCGACCATCGTCACCTCGGCCCCGAAGGTCCGGTAGATGAAGGCGAACTCTGAGCCGATCACGCCGGCCCCGACAATGAGCAGGCTCTTCGGGATCTTTTTGAGCTGGACGGCGTCATCGCTCGTGATCACGCTTTCACCGTCAAAGGGGAAACCGGGGATTTTCGCGGGTCTCGAACCGGTTGCGATGATGACCTTGTCCGATTTAACGTCCATGGTCATGCCGTCTTTCTGGACCACACGCACCACGTCGGGCGAGATCAGCGAGCCGCGGCCCTCGATGAGACTGACACCCCAGCTCTTGAACAGCGCGCGGATGCCTTTCACCTGGAGCGAGACGACTTTGTCCTTCCGTTCCCGAATCTTCGCCAGGTTGTAGCCGACCTCACCGGCGGTCTCGACGCCGAAATCACCAGCATGGCGCGCGTGTTCAAGCGCCTCGGCGGAAGCAATGAGGGTCTTCGTCGGGATGCACCCCCAGTTGAGGCAGGTGCCGCCCACTTCCGCGCCTTCCACCACAGTCACTTGCGCTCCCTTTTGCGCGGCGCGGACCGCGGCCACGTAGCCGCCGGGCCCTGCGCCGATGATCGTGAGCTTCACACTCATGACAACTACCTCCGAACGATGAAACAACATTTGAAAAAGAACTCCATCCATTCTCTCCGGCTTCATGATCGGCGGAAAGATCCGACTTCTCTTGGCGCGAAAACAGGGAGCACCGACCGAGAGTATACACCATGTTCCGTGCCGCAACAATAGATGAAAGGTATTGTGCTGCAGATTAACGAGGACCAGTCGGGCGAAATTTTATCCTGTTAAATTCGAATCCAAGATCCTCTTCCGCCAGCCCCAGCGCGCGGCCGATGACCTGGGTAAAATAGAGAATCGGAAGATTGAATTCCTTTCCCAATTTCCGTCCAACCAGTTTTTGATTGTTTTCATAAGCAATACAGCACGAAGGACAGGCGACCACCATGGCGTCAACTCTCCTGTCGGACAGGCATTCGAGCTTTTCCGCGGCGAGCTTCATGCCGACATCTTCCGCCGCTCCCATGATGGTCAGGCCGCAGCAGAGGTTTTTATTCGGGTAATCGATCGTCTCCGCGCCCGCGCTCCGTATCAGCTCATCAAGCGTGACCGGATAGGACGGGTCATCAAACCGGCCATGCGCATGGCTCGGCTTTGCATAATGACAACCATAGTGTATTCCAAACCTCAATGACTCCAAAGGTGCGACAATCTTTCCTCTCACGGCGTCAAGTCCGTAATCCTCGTATAAAAATCTCCCGAAATGTTTAACGACCACACGCCCGCTGTATTCCTTTACTCCAAGGGGTTTTAGCTTATCATTGACCCTGTTCCTGAGCTTCTCGTCTTTCAGGCGCTCTTTTGCTTCCGAAAGGACCGCCATGCATCCCGTGCACAGGCCTATGATGTCCAGACCCCGTTCTTCCGCCAATGCAAGATTGCGGGCGGCCATGAGAAGCGCTGCAAACGGGTCCATGGACTTGGCCGGAAATCCGCAGCAGCCGAATTCCGGGACGTCGACGAGTTCTATTCCGAGACGTGTGGCAACGTTCCTTGCCGATATTTCGTATTTAAGCGCCTTGACCGGAGTTGCGCAGCCGAGATAAAGGGCGTATTTCATGATGATGTATCCTTTTTCGCCGCCTCAAATATCAGACTTACAACGGAAGAGTCTTCCGACAGCGCCGGAAGCCCCGCCTTCTCCCGTTTCTTGACGTCCAGGGGGCCCGAGGGATAGAGCCTGCCTGTCGTGAGCAAGGCATCCCTCTGGTTTGCGATCAGATCTGAGATACGTCTCGATTTCGCCGCGAGTGACCTCAATGTCCAGAGGATATCAGTAACTCCGATTCCCTGCGGACACCTCTCGGAACACGTGAAGCACGTGGTGCATTTCCAGATCGCGTCTCCGTTCAAGAGTTCATGAAGAGCGCCCTCGCTGATGAGATGGAGGAGCCTGTGGGGCTGGAATGAGGGATCGAGCTTGTTCACCTCGCAGCCGGAAGTACACTTGCCGCAATGATAGCAGACTTGCACCTTTTCTCTTTCGATAAGTTCATTGTCCATCTTACATAATCCTGAGAGGATTTTTGCCCAATTTTTTTAGCTCCTCTACATATTTCCTTACTGTCTCGGAGAACTTCTCAGGCTCGTCCCTGCTTATGCTTATAAAGCGGACCCTTTCGGGTTCCAGATACATCTCCTTGAGCTTGTTTGAGATGTCCGTGAGTCTCGTTTTAGCCAACGAGCTTCCCTGGAGATAGTGGCACTGGTTATCAGGGCATCCGGCAATCAGAACCCCGTCCACTCCTTTTGAAATGGCTTCGGATATAATCATGCCGTTAACAGCGCCTGAGCAGGGGACCATGATGCTGATCAGATTAGGCGGATAGTGTACGCCTTTCGTTCCCGCGTCATCCGCCGCCCTGTACGCATCGTTCTTGCACAGAAAGCCAAGGATGACCGGCTCGTCATCTCCCAGGTACGACTTGTCCAGAACGTCGAGCATGCCCGAGAGTTGCTCTATGGAAAGTTCTCCCAGCGAGATTGCGCCGAGGGGGCAGCTCCCCATGCACAAGCCGCACGCGCGGCACTTGAGCATATCGACTTTTGGAAACCCCTTTTCATCGAAGGAATATGCCTTAAACGGGCATTCTTCCATGCAGCGTTTGCACCGGTCGCACTTCAGGACATTGACAACGGGAACATCGTGACCTACTTCTATCTCGTTTTTCAGAAACTGAAGGGCCTTGACTGCGGCGGCGCCTGCGCTCTCGATCGACCTCGACACATCCATCGGCGCACGGCAGCAGCCGGCAGTGAATATGCCTTCTCTCTGGGTGTCCTGAGGAAAGCACTGCAAGTGCGATTCAATAAAGCCGTTTTTGTTCAGGACAAAGCCGATTTTATTTTTCAGATCACCGGTTCCCGGGGAAGATTTCATGCCCGTTGCGAGAACGACGAGATCCGCGGCGATTTCGATCCTCTCTCCCGCCACGGTGTCGAAGACGGATACGTTCAGCTTCCCCGGTGTATCCTGCCGCAGTTCTGAAGGCATTCCTTTAATAAATCGTATACCGTTCTTTCGCGCCTGCCGGTATAAATCCTCATACTCGCCCGGCGTCCTGATATCGTGGTAAAAAACATATACTTCATTATCGGGATTCGCCTCTTTCAACAACAACGCCTGCCTGACGGTCACCATGCAGCACACATCGGAACAGTAAGGGAGATGGCGTTCATCGCGGCTGCCGACGCACTGCAGAAAGGCCGTTATCCTCGGTTCGCTGAGGAATGCCGTCCGTTCCCGGGCAAGCTTTTCGAATTCCAGGTTCGTGACGACATGACTACACCTTCCATATCCGTACTCTGAAAGAGGCGTGGGGTCAAAAGGCTCCCATCCCGTCGCGAGAATAACGGCGCCGGCCGTGATCGTGCTTACCTTGTCTTTTTCACCGAGATTGGTCGCATCAGACGGAGCGGTCCTTATTGAAACAGAGAAATTGCCGGGTGAGCCGTTCAGGGTCTCTATCTCCGACGAGGTGAGGATGTGAATGCGGGGATTGCTCTCCAGCCGGGAAAACATGAGTTCCAGGCCGCAGGACGGCGGACACATCCGGGGGTAATACCGGTGAAGTTCGGCCACTTTCCCGCCGAGGAAAGGTTTTTTTTCGATCAGGAACACCTCGGTATCCGTTCCGGCAATATCAAGGGCTGCATTTATTCCCGCAACGCCTCCGCCGACAACCAGCGCAGTCTTCACGGCGGAAACCCTGCAAGAAGCGTGGGGCCTGGCATGCCGTGCTTTTTCCAGGGAAATTTCGAGCAGCGCCCTGGCCTTTTTCGCGGCAGCGCCGGGGTTATCCGCATGAATCCGGCTGCACTGCTCCCGGATATTCACGCGCTCGACAAAGTACTTGTTTATGCCGAGGTCCGCAAATTCTTCCGCTTTCAGGGAAGGAGAACAGGCCGCTATAAGCAGCCTGTTCAGCCCGAGCTTTTTGACATCCTCCCTCATTGCGCGCAAACCGTCTTCGGAACAGAGCGAGGACGCTTTGCGTACAATGGCCACTCCGGGCCAGGTGGATGCCTCCTGTGCGAGAGGGTCGAGTGCGATGACCTTTTCAATCTCGCTTTCGCAGGTGCAAAAATAAATGCCGGTTTTTACGTCGCTCATTTCTGCGGGTCCTCAGATAACCCATCCCACCTTGGTCCTCCCCTTGCAGGGGAGGAAGCTGGTAAATGCTCCCCCGTGAAGGGGGAGATTGAGAGGGGGATGGGCCAAAACAGTATTTTGAATCTACCAAGTCCCTTATTTTTTATTTCGCGTGCGATAGGAAAATCTCTCCACCTTGCCTTCGATGTCAACGCAGGTCCACGTAATCGAGTCGGTGCCCATCATGGG
>JAXIPA010000202.1:0-9830 GCA_045403145.1 Nitrospirota bacterium
GCGGCGCGATGGGACGGATCGGGCATCTGGGAGGGTTTCGTTCCCGGCATGGGGAACGGCAGCCTCTACAAGTACCACGTTGTATCGAATCAACGCGGATACAGCGTTGACAAGGGCGATCCCTCCGCTTTTGTGTGGGAGCTGTCGCACAAGACCGGAAGCGCATCGGTGGTCTGGGACCTCGCTCACCAGTGGCATGACCGGGACTGGATGAAGAACCGAAAGCGGGCGAACGCCCTGGACGCGCCCCTGTCGGTGTACGAGATGCATATCGGCTCTTGGCGCAGGGTGCCCGAGGATGGCAACCGTTCGCTCAATTATCGCGAAATGGCGGAGTTTCTGCCGGGATATCTCAAAGACATGGGCTTTACCCACGTGGAATTCATGCCCGTGATGGAGCACCCCTTCTTCGGTTCCTGGGGCTACCAGGTGACGGGCTACTTCGCGCCCACGAGCCGCTACGGCACGCCGCAGGATTTCATGCATTTGATCGATCGTCTGCACCAGGAGGGCATCGGCGTGATCCTCGACTGGGTGCCGTCGCACTTCCCGAGCGACGAGCACGGTCTGGCCTTCTTCGACGGGACCCATCTCTACGAGCATGAGGACCCGCGCAAGGGTTTTCATCCCGACTGGAACAGCTACATCTTCAACTATGACCGGCATGAAGTCCGATCGTTCCTTATGAGCAGCGCACTTTTCTGGATCGACCTCTACCATGCCGACGGGCTCCGAATCGATGCCGTGGCCTCCATGCTCTACCTCGACTACGGCAGGAAGCATGGCGAGTGGATCCCGAACAAGTACGGCGGGAAGGAAAACCTCGAGGCCATCGAGCTCATCCGAAAGCTGAATGAGGAAGTGTACCGCGTCTTTCCGGACGTCCAGACCATTGCCGAGGAGTCCACGGCCTGGCCCATGGTCTCCCGTCCCGTGCACGTGGGCGGGCTGGGGTTCGGCATGAAGTGGAACATGGGCTGGATGCACGACACGCTCTCCTATTTGTCCCTTGAGCCGGTTTACCGCAAGTATCACCAGCACCAGCTTACCTTCAGCATCTGGTACGCCTTCACCGAAAACTTCATGCTGGCACTGTCCCACGACGAGGTGGTGCACGGCAAGGGTTCGCTCATGGGGAAGATGCCGGGAGACGACTGGCAGAAGTTCGCTAACATGCGGCTGCTCTTCGGATACCTGTACGCGCACCCCGGCAAGAAGCTCTTTTTCATGGGCGCCGAGCTCGGCCAAAGGCGCGAATGGAACCACGACACAAGCCTCGACTGGCATCTCCTCGATTTCGCACCCCACGCCGGGCTCCGGCAATGGGTCCAGCACCTGAACATCCTGTATCGCGGCGAGGCGGCGCTCCATGAGCTCGATTTCGATGCCGCGGGATTCGAGTGGGTCGATGCCTCCGACGCGGACAGCAGCGTGATCAGTTTTCTGCGCAAGGGGAAACGAGCGGAAGATACGGTGCTGGTCGTTTGCAACTTCACGCCCGTGCCGCGACACAACTATCGCGTCGGCGTTCCCGCGGGAGGCTTCTGGAAGGAGCTGCTGAACAGCGACGCGCCGCAATACGGCGGCAGCGGTCAAGGAAACTTCGGCGGGGTAGAAGCCGTTCCGGTGCCCAAGCACGGCCGGTACCACTCGCTCTCGCTCACCCTGCCGCCGCTGGGGATCATTGTGTTTAAGAGACAAGGGTGAAGGGACGAACGGCAAAGAAAGACCGGATCAATATCCTTGACACGGATAAGGGCGGATACGGGCTATGAAGGGTCATGATTGGCGGTCTCGCAAAAGTCTTTTTTTACCGCGGAGACGCTGAGACGCAGAGAAAATCTATATTCTTCTTCTTTATGATTTTCAAAGTGCCTTCCTCCGCGCCTCCGCGTCTCGGCGGTGGATAATGATTTTTTACGAATGTGTTATTATTAGATTCTTGCTTTATCCGCATTTATCCGTGTCAAAGAAGTTTGTTCTGACGAAGGGAGTTTGTCATCATGGCACATCCAAAAATACTGGCCTTCGTGCTCGCCGGCGGCAGGGGTGAGCGGCTCTCGCCGCTCACGGACATGCGGACGAAGCCCTCGGTGCCCTTCGGCGGGCGGTACCGCATCGTGGACTTCGTGCTGAGCAATCTCCTGAACTCCCATATCTACTCCATTTACCTGCTGGTGCAGTACAAGTCCCAGTCTCTGATCGAGCATGTGCGCCAGAACTGGGTGCTTTCTCCGCTCATCAAGGAACACTTCGTCGCCGTGGTCCCTCCCCAGATGAAGATGGGGCCGGAGTGGTTCCAGGGAACGGCCGACGCCGTGTATCAGAACATCAATCTTATCTATGACCACCAGCCCGAGGTTGTGGTTGTGTTCGGCGCGGACCACATCTACCGCATGGACATCCGTCAAATGATCGATTTTCACCTCGAAAAGGGCGCCGATGTTACGGTCGCCGCGCGCCCCGTGCCGCTTGGCGAGGCATCGGCCTTCGGCGTGATCGCAACGGACAGGGACGGCCGCATCACCGGGTTCGAGGAAAAGCCGAAGGACCCGCCGCCGATGCCG
Source organism: Nitrospirota bacterium (assembly GCA_045403145.1). Classification (GTDB taxonomy): domain Bacteria; phylum Nitrospirota; class UBA9217; order UBA9217; family UBA9217; genus JAJYKN01. The sequence goes on from JAXIPA010000202.1 coordinate 2,568, forward strand.
GGGGCGCCGGACCGCGCATTGGTGTCCATGGGCAATTACCTCTTCAGCAGGGATGTTCTGTTCGATGCGCTGCAATGCGGCGCCGACAACCAGCATGATTTCGGCAAGCATATCCTTCCGTCGCTCATCGGCTCGGGAAAGGTCTTTGCCTACGACTTCGCAACGAACGTGGTGCCGGGAACGAAACCCTTCGAAGAGCAGGGATACTGGCGGGACGTGGGGACCATCCCCGCGTTTTTCCAGGCCCACATGGACATGCTGGGAGAGATGCCGGTGTTCGACCTGCACAACAAGCAATGGCCCATCCTTCCAGCCCGGTATCAGGGACCGGCGGCCAGGGTCCTGAAGGCTGAGATCGAGAACAGCGTCATCTCGGAAGGCGCGATCATCAGGAACGCAAGAATCGTTAATTCCGTGATTCGCAGTGACGTCGTGATCGAGGACGGCGCGATTGTCGAAGAGAGCATCATCATGGACCACACGGTGATCAAAAAAGGGTGCCGCCTGAGGAGAGTGATCGTGGACAAGTTCAACGTGATTGCCGAAGGCACGTCGATCGGCTTCGATGCCGAAGCGGACCGGCGCGCGGGCGCATACCATTTCGACGGGAGCGGCATCGTGGTCGTTCCCAAGGCCGGGCGGAAGATTGAGAGGATATGTTCACCATGAAGGAAACCGGCGCTATTTATGACCGCGGGACCGGGGCCTGCACCTTCCGCGTTTGGGCGCCGCTGCGCGAGCGTGTGGAAGTGAAGATCATTGCTCCTGTCGAACAGGTTGTCCCGATGGACCGCGATGCCAGGGGTTTCTGGGAGGCGACGGTGCAGGGTATAGGGCCTGGTGCGCGGTATGTCTTTCGTCTGGAAAACGACCGGGCCCGGCCCGACCCCGCCTCCCGGTACCAGCCCGAAGGCGTGCACGAGCCGTCGGAAGTGGTGGACCATACAGCGTTCAGTTGGACGGACAAAGGGTGGAACGGCCTCGCGCTTCCGTCGATGATTATGTACGAGCTTCACACGGGAACGTTCACCCCCGAGGGCACCTTCGATGCGATCATTCCGCGCCTGGATGCTCTCAAGGAACTGGGGATCACTGCAATCGAGCTCATGCCCGTGGCCCAGTTCCCCGGCACGCGCAACTGGGGATATGATGGCGTCTATCCTTTCGCGGTGCAGAATTCCTACGGTGGGCCGGAAGGCCTGAAGAACCTCGTGAACGCGTGTCACACGCGGGGAATGGCCGTGATTCTCGACGTCGTCTACAACCATCTCGGTCCGGAGGGAAACTACCTTGCCGATTTCGGCCCATATTTCACAGACAGGTATAAAGCTCCCTGGGGCCAGGCTGTCAATTTCGACGGCCCGTACAGCGATGAGGTAAGAAACTTTTTCATCCGGAACGCTCTTGCCTGGATCACGGATTATCACGTTGACGCCCTCCGGGTCGACGCCATCCACGGGATCTTCGACTTCGGCGCGAAACACTTCTTGCAGGAGCTGGGCGAGGCCGTTCATCGCCGGGCGGAAGAACTGGGCAGGCGGATTTACGTCATACCCGAAAGCGACCTCAACGACGCCCGGGTGATCACACCATCGGAACTCGGCGGCTACGGCCTCGACGCACAGTGGAACGACGATTTCCATCACTGCCTGCACACGCTGCTTACGGGAGAGAAGAGCGGGTATTACGAGGATTTCGGGACGATCGAGCATATGGAGAAGGCGTATTGCGACGGGTTTGTATACTCCGGCCAGTATTCTTCCTATCGGAAGCGGAGGCATGGCAATTCCTCACGCGAAAGACCTGCGAGGCAGTTCGTGGTCTTCTCCCAGAACCACGATCAGGTGGGGAACCGGCTGCGCGGGGAGCGCCTGTCGAGCCTTGTATCCTTCGAGGCGCTCAAGCTTGCCGCCGCCGCGGTGATCCTGTCTCCCTATTTGCCCCTGCTGTTCATGGGCGAGGAGCACGGGGAAACAGCGCCGTTCCTCTACTTTGTCAGCCATACCGATACGGACTTTATCGAAGCGGTGCGCAAGGGCAGGAAGGAGGAGTTCCGGGAGTTTAGCTGGGAGGGAGAGCCGCCGGACCCCCAGGACGAGCAGACCTTTCTCGAATCGAAGATTCGCTGGGCAGAACGGACAAGCGGACGCCACGGCGCGCTTCTTCGCTTCTACGCACAGCTGATCGCCCTGAGAAAGAAGATGCCTGCGCTCGCGGAACTCGAGCGGGAGCGGACCGATGTCAAGGTACACGGAGGCGGAAAGGTCCTGACCATACGGCGGTGGAGCGAGGACGGGAGAAGCAGGGTGATCCTTCTGTTCAATTTCGGAGACGGTGACGTTTCTGTTCGGTTATCGTTTCCTGCAGGGTCGTGGGAGAGGGTCCTCGACTCTTCGGAACAGGTGTGGGACGGCCCCGGCACTGCGCTTTCCGGGAGGCTCGGGAGCGGCGACGCGGTCACGATGCGCGGGCATAGTATCGCAATCTACGGCATGTCGGGGGAACAATAATGGAAAGATATGTTTGCGTTCACGGTCACTTCTACCAGCCGCCGCGGGAAAACCCCTGGCTCGAGGCAATCGAGATACAGGACTCCGCCCATCCCTACCACGACTGGAACGCGCGGGTCACGGCGGAATGCTACGCTCCGAACTCGGCAGCCCGGCTTTTGGACGGGGAACAGAAGATCATCGACATCGTGAGCAACTACGCGAAGATCAGCTTCAACTTCGGCCCCACGCTTCTATCGTGGATGGAAAGCGCGGTGCCCGATGCGTACCAGGCGATCCTCGATGCAGACCGGCAGAGCAGTGAGCGGTTCTCGGGCCATGGGAGCGCCATCGCCCAGGTGTACAATCACGTCATCATGCCCCTCGCGAACAGCCGTGACAAGTGGACCCAGGTCCTCTGGGGCATGAGGGACTTCGAGCGCCGATTTCACCGCGCCCCGGAAGGAATGTGGCTTCCCGAGACGGCGGTGGACATGGAGACACTGGATATCCTCTCGAAGGCCGGGATCAAATTTACCATACTTGCCCCTCATCAGGCTTCACGCATCCGGGAGCTCGGCAAAGAAGAGTGGCAGGACGTCAGCGGCGCCAGAATCGATCCCACGCGGCCCTACCTGTGCAGGCTGCCGTCGGGCAATGAGATCGTTCTGTTCTTCTACGACGGTCCTATCTCCCGGGCTGTGGCGTTCGAACGGCTGCTGACCCGGGGTGAGGACTTTGCCGGCCGCCTGGCGGGAGGGTTTTCGGACGAAAGGACGTGGCCCCAGCTCCTTCACATCGCCACGGACGGCGAGTCCTACGGCCACCACCACCGCTTCGGCGACATGGCCCTCGCCTTCGCCCTTCACCACATCGAGACCGGGGGCCTCGCGAAGCTCACGAATTACGGCGAGTATCTCGAAAGGCATCCTCCGACCCACGAGGCGGAGATCATCGAGAATTCGTCATGGAGCTGCGCCCACGGCATCGAGCGGTGGCGGAGCAACTGCGGCTGCAACTCCGGCGGCAACCCCGCCTGGAGTCAGGAATGGCGGGCGCCGCTGCGCAACGCCCTGGACCGTCTCCGGGACGACCTCGCCGTTCGGTTCGAGGAACGGGGGAGGGAGTGCCTGAAGGACCCCTGGCTTGCGCGGGACGAATACATTGAGGTGGTCCTTGACCGTTCTCCGGAAAGCCTCTACCGCTTCTTCGAAAAACACGCCGCGAGGGTCCTTGCCGAAGAGGAAACGGTGAAGACGCTCAGGCTGCTGGAACTTCAACGGCACACCCTTCTCATGTACACAAGCTGCGGATGGTTCTTCGACGAGCTTTCGGGCATCGAGACCGTGCAGGTCATACAGTATGCGGCCCGGGCGATCCAGCTCTGGGAAGGGCTTTCCGGCGAGAGTCTGGAGCCGGGCTTTCTCGATGCTCTCATGGGAGCGAAGAGCAACGTTCCCGAGCATGGAGACGGCGCGCGGGTATACGAGAAGTTCGTCAGGCCCGTCGTGGTGGATATCAAGAAAACGGCGGTCCACTACGCCGTTAGCTCGCTGTTCGAGGACTACGGCGACCATGCGGCCGTTTACTGTTACGACGTTCTGCGGGAGGATTATAAGAGGACGGACGCGGGAAGGACGAAGTTGGCCGTCGGCCGCTCTTCCATCGTCTCGGGCATCACCGGGGAATCCGAGCGTGTCAGTTTCGCTGTCCTCCATCTCGGCAACCACGCGCTGAACTGCGGTGTGCGAGCGTTCCAGGGAGAAGAAGCATACCGGGACATGAAGGAGGAAATCACCGGGGCCTTCGAAGCCGGAGACTTCGCGGACGTCGTCAGGCTGATGGACAAGCACTTCGGCGTGAACACCTATTCGATCCGAGACCTCTTCCGGGACGAACAGCGGAAGGCGCTTGATCAGGTCATCGGGTCCACGCTCGACGAGTTCGAGGCGGCCTACCGCCGCATGTACAGCGACAGCCGGGTCCTCATGGGATTTATCCAGGATGCAGGGATGCCGCTGCCGAGGGCATTCTTCGCTGCGGCCGAGTTCACCCTGAATGCGGACATGCAGAAGGCGTTTGCGAAGGACACGATGAACCTGGAACGGCTCAGGACAATCGCCGATGAGATGAAACGCTGGGGTGTGGTCGCGGACCCCGTGAATACAGAGTTTGCCGTCCGTCGCGGGCTGGAGCGAATGATGGACCGGCTTGCGGCAAATCCGATGGATGGCGAACTGCTCCAGTGTCTTGCCGGGACGGTGGACGTACTCCGTTCAGTGCCGCTCGATGTCGTCTACTGGGAGGTTCAGAACCGGTACTTTGAGATGGCGAAGAAAGTCTATGCCGGGTTTGCCGGACGCGAACCCAGCGGAGACGATAACGCCCGGGAATGGAGCGAGGTGTTCACCGGCCTGGGCGAAGCGCTTTTTTTCAACACCGGCGCGGTGCTGATCAAATCCGGGGGAGGGAACCCGTGAACCAGGAACTGCCGAAGCCCAGCATCCCCGTATCAACCTACCGGGTCCAGTTCAACCACAGCTTCACCTTCCGCGATGCAATGAAGATTATCGGTTATCTTCATGAGCTCGGCATCACAGACCTCTACGCTTCGCCCTATTTCAAGTCGAAGAAGGGGAGCCTTCACGGTTATGACATCGTGGACCACAACAGACTCAATCCGGAGATCGGGACGGATGACGATTATGCCGCCATGATCCTCGAACTGAAGCGTCACGGCATGGGGCAGGTCCTGGACATCGTGCCGAACCATATGTGCATCGACAGCCCGGATAACGCGTGGTGGATGGACGTGCTCGAGAACGGACCGAGTTCGCCCTATGCGAAATTCTTCGACATCGACTGGGCGCCGGTCAAGAAGGAGCTCAGGGACAAGGTGCTCCTGCCCATCCTGAGCGACCAGTACGGCAACGTTCTCGATGCAGGGGAGATTCCTCTTTCCTTCGAGGAAGGGGTTTTCTTCGCGAACTATGACGAGTTGCGGCTTCCCCTGCGACCTCATACGTATGTGACCGTCCTGGAGTCCCGGCTTGAGGAGTTGAAGGTTCGTCTGCCGGAAGACCATCCCGATACGGCCGAGTATCTCAGCATCATCACAGCGCTCCGGCATCTGCCGCCTTATACGGAAACAGACCCGGAAAAAATCGACGAACGGCGCCGGGAAAAAGAGGTGATCAAACGCCGCCTCTGGACGCTCTTTTTCGAATGCCCTTCCGTCAGGGGGCATATTGAAAAAAACGTCGAGCTGTTCAACGGGACGAAGAGCGACCCCCGCAGCTTCGATCTCCTGGACGGACTCCTGAATCAGCAGATTTACCGTCTTTCGCACTGGCGCGTGGCCACGGAAGAGATCAATTACCGGAGGTTCTTCGATGTCAACGGACTGGGCGCGATACGCACGGAGCATCCCGCAGTTTATGGGGCGACCCACTCGCTCATCTTCCGCCTCATCCGGGAGGGAAGCGTAACCGGACTCCGGGTCGACCATCCCGACGGACTCTTCAACCCGGTTGAATATTTTCACCGTCTGCAAAGGTGCTGTTTCGTACAGCGGATGATCGCGCGGAAGGACGGCGGGAGTCCCGGCCCGGCGGAAGGCGCAGGGGAGGCGGAGCGTGAACTGGCTGAGCGCTACGACGGGTTGATCCTGGAAAATCCGGATTACAAGCCCTTCTACATTGTAGGCGAGAAGATCCTGATCAAGAGCGAGCGGATGCCCGAGGACTGGCCGATCATCAGCACCACGGGTTACGTGTTCCTCAATTCCGTGAACGGCATTTTTGTCGAAGGCGAAAACGCCAGGGCCTTCGACGCGATCTATGAGAAGTTCACCCGGGCGAAGGTCAATGTTCAGGACGCGATTTATGAAAAGAAGAAGCTGATCATGCAGGTGGCCATGGCGAGCGAAGTGAACACCCTCGGCCACTATTTAAACGACCTTTCGGAAAAGAACCGGCATACGCGGGACTTTACGCTCTACAGCCTCCAGAGCGCCATAACCGATGTGATCGCGGGGTTCCCCGTCTATCGGACCTATACCAGCACAGAGTCCGTCACCGACCGGGACAGGCAGGTCGTCGAACTGGCCGTGTCCAGGGCAAAGAGAAAAAACCCCGCGATCAGCGAATCGATCTTCGATTTTCTGAAGGACGTTTTGCTGCTCCGGTTCCCCGGAGGGTTCAGCGATGAAGACAGGGCGCAGTGGCTCGACTTCGCGATGCACTTCCAGCAGATCACACCGCCGGTCATGGCAAAGGGCGTGGAGGACACGGCATTTTACGCCTACAACCGGCTGGTCTCCCTGAACGAAGTGGGGGGGAGTCTGGATCGGTTCGGCACGCCGCTTGATACTTTTCACGGCCAGAACATCGAGCGGACGAAGTCCTGGCCTCATGCGCTCATCGCCACCTCGACCCACGACACGAAGCGGAGCGAAGACGTTCGCGCGCGGATCAACGTGCTCTCAGAGATTCCCCGGGAGTGGGGGGAAGAGGTCAGAAAATGGGCGCGCCTGAACAGGAAAAAGAAGACCCGTCTCGACGGCGAGGAGGTGCCTGACCGGAACGAAGAGTATCTTCTGTATCAGACGCTCATTGGCGCATGGCCCGTGGAACCGATGGATGAGAGGGGTTCGGAAATCTTCACGCAGCGGATCAAGGATTACATGATCAAAGCCTCGCGCGAGGCGAAAGTGAACACGAGTTGGATCAACTCGAATGAAAAATACGAGCATGCACTCCTGTCGTTCGTTCAC
>JAXIPA010000232.1:0-5224 GCA_045403145.1 Nitrospirota bacterium
CCGTATTCGCATCAGGCGCGGAGGCGCTGGTTGATACGCCGCAGGAAGCAGTCAAGGAACTGCTCGATCTGACAGCAGCCGAACTGGAGGAACTCAAGGAGCTGTACCTCAGCATCAAGCGCCACAAGAAAATCAATGTGCACGGCGTGGACGATATCGTGAAGGGATTCATCAAGGGGTTCCGCCAGGAGATTAATCCGCTGAGCCTGCTGGCGTCCCTCAAGTCAACGCACGAGTATACGTTCACCCACGTTACGAATGTCTGCATCCTGACCATGAGCCAGGCGGAGACGCTGGGGTTCACCGGAGAACACCTGCACCAGATCGGAGTGGCGTCTCTGCTCCACGATGTGGGGAAGATCTTCATTCCCGAAGAGGTCCTGGGTAAGGCAGCGAAACTTTCCGATGAGGAGCGCAGGATCATCGAGACCCACAGCGTCAAGGGCGCTCGCTACCTCATGGGGGTCGAGGGGATTCCGAAGCTTGCCGTGCTCGCCGCTCTGGAGCACCATGTGAAATTCGACGGGAGCGGGTATCCGTCGATCAAGGGAGGGTGGACGCCGAACATAGCGAGCCAGATGATATCCGTCGCCGACGTGTTCGACGCAATGAGAAGCAGGCGTTCCTACCAGGGGGCCATCCCGCTCGAACGGATCGTCGAAGTCCTCCGGAAGGGGAGCGGCACGTCCTTTAATCCCCTGCTGGTCGAGCATTTTCTGCGGCTCATCCGGTATCAAGCACCGAAGGGTCCTGCGCAGCAGCAGGCGTAGGCCGTGACTTGACCGAGGTACGCTTTTGGTCCGCCGCTTATCACACTGAGTAAAATGACGTAGCAGGCCAAATTAGCCCATTCAGAATTGAGTGCTATTCACTCCCCCCAGTTTGTTTCTGCTGCTAACCCACTGATATTTTTTGACTTCACCGGTACGTTCAGCACGGCATGTCAATTGCACTAATGTTCATACTCCATGCACCAAGACGATATGCCCTCCCGAAGTATTTAACAGATATGGCTGACAGTCCTATGGAAAATGTCGCGTTGAGCCCGTGGGCGAAAAAAACTGAGCGGATCAAGATCCTCCTGAAAGAACTTCAGGACTTCTCCCTGCTACTCCTGAACGGCATGCTGGGGGTTTTCCGGAAGCCGTTCTACGGCAAAGACGCCGTCGAGCAGATGGAGTACGCGGGCGCAGGCTCGTTTGTGATCGTCCTGCTTGTATCGCTTTTCATCGGCATGGCCCTTTCGCTCCAGCTTGCGGCTGAGCTGTCCCCCCTGGGGCTCAAGATGTACACGGGCAAGATCGTGAGCATCTCCATCATCCGCGAGATCGGACCGGTCGCCATCGCGCTGGTTTTTACGGGCCGGGTGGGGTCCGGAATAGCCTCTGAACTGGGTTCCATGAGCCTCGGGCACCAGGTGGATATGCTGCGCACCTTCGGCGTCGACCCCGTGAAAAAGCTCGTGACGCCCCGCATCCTGGGCTCCCTCGTCATGCTCCCGGTTTTGACGGTGATCGGAGACGCCGTTTCCCTGTTCGGCGGCTACTTCATCGCCGTGTCCGTCGGCAAGCAAAGCGGCAGCGTCTACTGGAATTCGGTCCGCGACGTGCTGACGTTCGAGAACGTTTTCTCCGGTGTTGCCAAGCCGTTCGTATTCGGCATCCTGATTGCCGGCGTCGCATGCTACGTGGGCCTGGCCACACACGGCGGCTCCCGGGGGCTCCGGAAAGCGACGACGCAGGCGGTGGTGTTTTCGATTATCATCGTCATCATCGCTGATTTCATCCTCACGAGGATATTACTTGCCGTGCTGGGGGCCCTATGATCGAATTCCGCAACGTATCGTTTGCCTACGGCGACCGCGATGTGCTCAGGGACGTGAGCTTCACCATCCACATCGACGAACGGGTTGCCGTTCTCGGGGAGAGCGGAGAGGGTAAGACCACGATCCTGAGGCTCATCCTGGGCCTGCTTCACCCGGACTCCGGCGAGGTGCGCATCGACGGCCGGGATCTCGCGACAGTGCCCGAAGGCGAGATGCACCCGATAAGGATGAAGTTCGGCATTGTCTTCCAGCAGGCCGCGCTGTTCGACTCGCTCTCCGTCAAGGAGAATGTGGCCTTCTGCATGCGCGAGTATTCACACCGCTCGGAAGAGGAAATCGACAAGATCGTCAGGGCCGTTCTGAGGACTGTCGGCCTTGAACACGCCATCGATCTCATGCCCGAGGAGTTGAGCGGCGGCATGCAGCGAAGGGTGGCCATAGCCCGGTCGCTCGCTTCGTGCAAATCGGAAATGATTCTCTATGACGAGCCGACAAGCGGCCTTGACCCGGTCAACACCGACTCGATCGTACAGCTGATCGGCGACCTCGCACGGGACGGCGACGGGTTCATCATCATAAGCCATGACGTGGTGAACGCAATCCGGGTCGCGAACCGGTTTCTGTTCCTGAGACGGGGCCGGCTGCTCTGTGACGGCGGCAGGGAGACGTTGGTCAAATCCTGCGTCCCCGAGGTCGTAGCGTTCATCGCCGCCTCGCTTCACGATCGGTCCGCGGAGTCTCAGAGGACGTTGCTGTAAAGGAGGGATTATGTCTGAAGCGAAAAAACAGCTTGCCTGGTCGAAACTCAGGGTCGGCCTTGTCGTTGCCGCTGCGCTCCTCATTCTCTTTGCCACCGTAATCTTTGCGGGAAGCATCGGGGACCTCTTCTCCCCCAAAGTAAGGCTCAATGCGCAGATGGAGAGTGCCAATGGGCTGCGGACCGGCGCTCCCGTCTGGATCTCCGGCCACGAGGTCGGCACCGTGTCCGAGATAAGCCTGGACGGGCCCCGTCAGACAACGGTCACGCTCTCCGTCGAAAAGAAATATCTCGGCTTTATCAGGAAGGATGCCCAGGTCAGCGTGCTTACCATGGGACTTTTGGGCGACAAGTACGTTGAGCTGCGGCCGGGCTCTCCTGAAGCCCCGGCCGCAGGCCCCGGCGACGTCATCCGGGGAACGGAGCATAAGGACATGGCAAAGGCGGGCGCCGAGTCCCTGGCCAAAATGACCGACGTCATCGCCAAGGTCGAACGGCTCTTCGCGAAAATCGAAGGGGGAGAGGGGACCCTGGCGAAATTGATCAACGACCCTTCCCTGTACAACAACCTCACGGACGCGACCCGGAGCCTGACCAAGGTCGCACGGGACATGACGAACCAGGAGGGGACCGTTTCAAAATTGATCAACGATCCTTCCCTGTACGATAACCTGAGAGACGCAACCCAGTCCCTCGCGCAGGTCTCAAGGGAGATGATGAACGACGAGGGGACCTTCCGGATGATGCTGAAGAAACCGGCTCTCTACGAGAACCTGAACAAGGCGTCGGGTGAGTTCTCCACGACGATCGAAAAACTCAACCAGGCGGACGGAATCGCGGGAAAGCTCATTGCGGACAAGGACCTGGCGGCGGACATAAAGGAAACCGTCAAGGAACTGAATGGCCTGATCAAGGACGTGAAGGAACATCCGGACAGGTACTTTAAGGTGAGTGTTTTTTGATCCAGTCAGGCCCTGTTGTGCCCTGGTTTTTAAACCGCGTCATGGTCGCCTCATATCCCCCTCCTGGCCGCTCCCACTGACCTATCAAGGTATTTCGGTCTTCACTGAATTTGCCCTTGTAATGGTTAGGAGAACCCACGGCACCAAACCAGTCCCTAAAAGTGTCTTCATTGATCTCCCATGTGTACTCGAACGCGTCTGGACTGAGATTGCCGAAGACGTGAGTTTTCAGGTGCCCGCTCTTTTCGTGTGTAGCGTGGTTTCACGTGCATTATATATCGCGGGAAAAGGAGGAGTGGGGCGGCCGGATTGTCACTGGCCGGCTTTTTCGTATGAATGATTGTACTGTGTTATACTGAAAATAGACAGGTTGTGGAATGTGTTGATCATAGCGGGGTAAAAGCGGCATGAGCGGTATGGAAACGTATCTTGGGGGATCTCCCCTGATCGCTGTCGGAGCGGCCTTTGCGGCGGGAATACTCGCCGGTCTTTCCCCCTGCGTCTACCTCATGATCCCCGTTGTGTCGGCATATGTAGGCGCCGGGTCCGTGAGGGAGAGAATCACCTGCGATCACTGTTCCCCGGTAGCCGCCATCGCCTATGCGGGCATCAAATCGGCCGGGGAGAAAACCCGCTCGAGGTCTTTTCTGCTGTCCTTCAGCTTTGTCGTGGGGATGGCGGCCGTTTATTCGCTGCTCGGCATGATCGCGGCCCTGACCGGGGGCTTATTCGGCGGAATCAGCACGAATCCCTGGGCACTGCTGATTGTCGCCAACATCCTCATTCTGTTTGCCCTGAACATGCTGGAGGTAATCCCGTTTCCAAAATGGTTTTCGGGTCCATCCATAAAGCCGGCCGGGGGAGGGATTGTGGGAGCGGTCCTGATCGGGGCCGCCTCGGGGTTGGTGGCCTCGCCCTGCACTTCACCGGTGCTCTTTGCCCTGCTTACGTACGTTGCTGCGAACCAAAGCGTCGTGTACGGAGGCACCCTGCTGTTCGCCTTTTCCATGGGCATGGGCATTCTTCTGATCGTCGCCGGCACCTTTTCGGGGCTGGCCGCCGCGCTGCCCAAGCCCGGCGGCTGGATGGTCGGCGTCAAAAAGGTCCTCGGCCTGCTGATGCTGGCGCTTGCGGAATATTATCTGATTCAGGCCGGGCAGGCCTGGTTATAGAGGTGCGGGACATGACCGGAATCGTTAAAATTCCATGGGTAGTGCTCTGGTTCCTTATCGTCGTTGTTTCCCCCGGTTGGGGCGTCGAGGTGGGCGAGCCATTGCCGGACTTTACCGTTCAAACATTTGACGGCAATAACCTGTCCCGGAAAACCCTGGCGGGAAGGCCTATGATGCTCGTTTTTTGGAATACGTGGTGTACCGAATGCAAGAGCGAGCTTCCCAAGATCAATCGGTTGGCTGAGCGAATCGGTCCGGGGGGAGCGGCGATACTCGCCGTCAATACCGGCCTGAACGACAGCGAGAGAAAAGCCCGAGCCTACTGGAAAAAGTATGGGTACGTGTTTCCCGCCGGTTTCGATCATTCCTTTGAAATCGGAAAGGCCTTCAAGGTCCGGGGGGTCCCGACCATCTTCCTGGTCGATTCCAAAGGGGTCGTGCGTTACAAGAACCCGCTTCTCCCCGATGATATTGAAGACCGGATGAAGAAATTGAAGGAGTAATTTCG
>JAXIPA010000012.1:0-2879 GCA_045403145.1 Nitrospirota bacterium
GACCGCGGTGAGGGATTCCGTCCATACCGTGGTTGTCGTCCTGACACCGCAGTTCGGCGACGATGTGCAGATGATGAAGGCGGGAATCATGGAGATCGGAGATATCTTTGTCGTGAACAAAGGCGACATGAAGAATGCTGCAAGGACTGTGAGTGACCTGGAAGATGTGCTCTATTCCTCTTCCCGCCGCGGGGAAAAGCCGCCCGTTATCGTCACCACGGCGTCGGAGGGAAAGGGGATTGAACGGCTTCTGGAAGCGGTGGAAAAAGCGGGGAGCTGAGAAGATTCGGGAAGATTGGTCGGCCTGCAAAAAAAGGCCCTCCGGGGGAGGGCCTTGCCAGTCTTACCTGATTATTACTTGTGCTCAGGCGCTGTTGTCGTCATCGTCGAGGTCATCGTCGAGGTTACGGCAGACTGTTCCGCCGGCTTCGGGGCCTCCTGCTGCTTTTGGCATGCTGAGAAAGCAAATGCCGCCGCAACAACAAGAACAGCTATGATTGCATGGGTTTTCTTCACGTTTTTCACCTCCTCTCTGCTCATGAGAATAACAGCGGCGCGCTTGTCGCAATGGACACAAACCGGATAAAGAACGCGCCGCGACAGTGAGATCCATTTAGGGAACCCGGGTTTATGCGCGGGGCCAGCGGGCAGAATTCTAAAGCGCAGTCCAATCGAAGCAAAACGGTAAAAAGTATAATCTCTTTTCAGAAAAAATCAAGTGAATTCCTGCTTCTCCGCGTTCTTATTTTTATATCTTCATCCTGCCACGCCTTAAGTCCCATTCCCTCCCACCCTTGACAGTACCGCCGACGTGGGGGACAATTAACTATGAGAATGAGAAAAGTGTATATTCTCCTGCTGTTCATGAGTTCCCTGATACTTTTTTCCTGTGCGCCTATACTGAGCAGGAACTATATGAGAGAAGGGGAGCGCAAAGTTTCGTTCGCCGCGCTCAGGGAGCAGCCCGATTTGTACAAGGGGCGGCTTTTTATTCTCGGCGGCGTGATTGTCAACTCGCAATTCACTGAAGCCGGGTCCCGGATCGAGGCGATGCACGTGCCGGTAGACAGCTACGGGTACTTCGAGGACCGCGGCCGGTCCGAGGGACGGTTTCTGGCTTTGTCGCCGAGGGACGCTCAAATTCTGGATCCCATGGTATACAGCCGCGGGAGAAGGGTGACCGTGGCGGCCGAGTTCGTCGAAGCGCGGAAGGGAAAGATAGACGAGATGGAATATGTATTCCCCCTGTTCCGGGTCCGGCAGATTTATCTCTGGCCGAAGGAGACCCGTTACGCGTATCCGCCCATGTATTACGATCCGTGGTTCTATCCTTACCCGTACTACTACCGGCATCCATGGTGGGGACATCCGTATTATCCTTATCCGCCGTTTTATTAGCGCACAGGGGGGTGCCCCGGGAGTTTTTTTCGGCTTTTTACGAAACCATCGCAATTGACAGTCAAAATGTTTGGTGTTACGTTTAGAGTAAGAGAACAGGAGCAGGGAAATCGCAGACTTCGGAGAGGAGGCGCAGGTATGAGAATCCCCTTACAGGTCAAGTTTCGGAACATGCCGCACTCGGACGCAATTGAGGCGAAGATCAACGAAAAAGCAGTGAAACTGGACAGGTTTTACGACAGGATCATGAGCTGCAGGGTCGTGGTCGAGGAAACGCAGCGCAGGCACCATCAAGGCAACATTTTCGATGTCCGCATCGATATCACCGTGCCCGGCAAGGAGCTGGCGGTCAACCACCAGGAGAATGAAGACGTCTATGTCGCGGTGCGGGACGCCTTTGACGCGACAGCGAGGCTGCTCGAAGAACACGGACGGCAACAGCGCGGAGTCGTGAAGGCCCACGCGGAGACGCCCGTCGGCCGCATCGTCAGGATCTTTCCCGAGTCGGATTACGGGTTCATCAAAACGCCGGACGACCGTGAGATATACTTTCACCGGAACAGCGTGCTTGATAAAATAGATTTCGGGCAGCTTAAATTCGGGACTGAAGTGACGTTTATCGAGGAGCAGGGCAATGAAGGCCCGCAGGCAGCTCGCGTGGCGCTCAGCAAGCGGTAGCCCGCTTCATCTCAAGCTGTGTGTTTTTACCGCGGATGTTGTTTTGCCGCGGTTTTTTATTACCAGGAAAGTCTCTTGACAATCAGCATGCAGTGCCGGTATATATAATGACGTTGAATCCGAACTCGGACAAGCTGGAATCAATACCTTGGAACCGCGAAACCGCAAAGGTCGCGAAGGTTTTAAAGCTTTTGACCCAGAATTTCTGAATTTAAAGATTTCCTTCGCGTCCTTAGCGACTTCGCGGTAAAAATTTCTTCCGATTTTGAGAAGGTTTTTATTCTTCAATAACTGAACGAGGTGCATCAATGACTGTTGAGAAGCTGGAATTCAAGACCGAGGTAAAAGAACTTCTGGACCTCATGATCCATTCCCTCTATTCCCACAAGGAGATATTTCTTCGGGAGCTCATTTCGAACGCGTCCGACGCGATCGATAAGGCGCGCTACGAGTCTCTCACGAACAGGGACATCCTGGACAATACGGGCGAATGGAAGATCAAGGTCATCGTCGACAAGGCCGCTGGCACGCTGACGGTCAGCGACAACGGCATCGGCATGACCCGGGACGAGGTCATCGCGGAACTCGGCACCATCGCGCACTCCGGCACCAGGGACTTCCTGCGGGCGCTCCAGGACAAGGCCATGAAGGACAAACCGGGGCTCATCGGGCAGTTCGGTGTTGGCTTCTATTCATCATTCATGGTCGCGGACAGGGTCACGGTCATGACCAGGAAGGCGACGGAAAATTCAAAAAAGGCCGTCAAGTGGGAATCTATTGCAGACGGTTCCTTTGTTATCGAT
>JAXIPA010000226.1:0-39968 GCA_045403145.1 Nitrospirota bacterium
TGCAGGCACTATGGAGCGGAGAAGAGGGGACAGCTACCTTGGAAAAGAGTTTTCCGAGCCTGCCGGTCTGCCGGAGGACGTGCACGTCGCGAAGAATGTCGAGTGTACGGACTGTCACCAGACCGGTCCTGAAGGAATGGGGCATATCGAGCGCAAGGCCACGTGCCAGGACTGCCATCTCGAGGTCGAACAGGCCATGGCCGCGAGCGTACACAAGAACATGGCCTGCGAGGCCTGCCACGTCAAAATTCTCGGCGGATACGAGATGACCTCCTGGGGGGAAGGGATGGTCGCCTCCCGGCCGAACCCGTTCAAGAAGTATTCCCTGTATTACGGCCCGCAGGGACCGCCGGTCCTCCTCAAGGACCAGAACGGCAGGTGGATGCCGGTGAAGATCTGGCCGAACAGCGTCGGCGGGATCAAAGAGACGATAGCGCCGAAACCGGGGCTGATCTTTCGCTGGCCCAAGGGCGAGACGCACGACGCCTATACGCTCCTCGGGACCTTCAGCGTCTCCGGCGGGAACAATAACTATCTCGCCTGGATCCAGGTGGAGCAGGTTGCGCACCCGCTCGGCAAGTCCCGCACCTGCGGCAGCTGCCACGACTCGGAGATTCAGATTGCTGACGTAACGTGGAGGTTCTTCGACAACCAGGGAGCGGAGCCGTTCTTCGGAAGACAGAAGGTCGTGGCGGACAGAAATGGTCTTCACGTAAAAGACATCAGGGCAACCTCGAAGATCGAGCTTATGACCGGCGGCAGGACTCAGGATTTCGCCGCCTGGCTGCATCTCGGCGATATCTGGAAAACGGAAGGGGATTTTTCCATCCCGAAATCCGATCCGGTGAAGTATCGCAGTTTCGACAAGGGGATGCGCAATGCGCTGATGCAATTGGATATCATTGATAAAAAGCTCAAGGCAAAAGAGGCAAAGGGTGAGAATGTAAAGACGCTCCGTCGCAGATGGAAAGAGGCGAAGGCCGCGGCAGTCCACGAGCCGGGGAGCGCGGCAAAGATGTTCAGCGAACCGGGAAACATGGTACCGTAGTTCTTCTGCCGGTCATGCCGCGCTTACTAAGGAACATTGAACGTCGAGGGAACAGCGACACCAGGGACCGATATGACCGCTCTCATCAATACTATCGAAATCATCGGGATCTTCGCCTTCGCGCTTTCCGGCATCCTTGAGGCGCGGAAGAAGGGGATGGACCTTGTCGGCGTGTACGCCGTCGCGATGGTCACGGCCTTCGGCGGAGGTTCGCTCCGGGACGTCGTGCTGGACCGGCATCCCTTCTTCTGGGTCGAGCATTACTGGTATCCCATCATTCTGCTTTTATTGTCGCTGCTTGCCGGGGCCATTGTCAAGGAGGTGACGGAACACGCGAAGGTAATGATGGCGGTGCTGGTACTCGATGCGCTGGGTCTGGGACTCTTTGCCGCTTCGGGAGCGTCGCTCACGCACCAGGCCGGCCTCCATCCCTTCATTGCTGTGCTCCTCGGAGTCATGACGGGCGTGTTCGGCGGGGTCCTGCGTGACATCATTTGCAACGAAATCCCCTATGTGTTCCAGCGGACCGAGCTTTACGCCACTTGCGCCTTTACCGGAGCGGCCGCGTATCTGGCCGTGAGCTACGGCACGTCGAACGAGTTTGCGGCCGTCATCGCCTGCATCTTCGTAACATTTTTGATGCGGTTGTTCGCGATCCGGTATAAAATCAGGCTGCCGGTATAAAGGCATGAGGGTCGGGGGAGAGGGGAAGGGACAGCGGGAACAGATGATCCCGATCAATCGTCGTCATGCCGGGAGGAAAGTCTATGGCTGAACCGGTGGCTCAACAAGCGGGACCTGGGTCCGGGGAGCGGGAGAAGCGGCTCCTCGTCGTGGTCGATAGCGACGCCTCGCATCTGTATTATACGAGCATGCAGCTTCAGCGGCTCGATTACAACATCCACACTGCCAAGAACGCGGAAGACGCCCTTGAGATCGTGGACGTAGCCAGTCCCGCGCTCGTTCTGACGGAAGCGTCCCTGGGCGGCATGGACGGTCTGGAGCTCCTGCGGAAGATCAAGCGGAACCCACGGACATACGTGATCCCGGTGATCGTCCTTACCTCGTCAAGGGACCCGGCGGCAAAAGCTGCCTGCCTCCGGGAGGGGTGCACGGCCTATCTGCAAAAACCGGTTGACCCGGACGTATTATACGCGTCAATTCAAAAAGCGACGGAATCCGTTCCCCGAAGGTACATCCGGCTCAATACCTGCCTGAACGTCGTCGTAGGAGATGAAAAAGCCGGAGCGCAGCCCGTGTTCGGCGACTACATCAGCGCGCTGTCGGAGAACGGCATGTACGTGAGCACCGAGCAACCCAAGCCCATAGGGCTGCAGGTCCCCATTACCCTCTTCCTCGAAGACTCACGGATCAAGGTCGAGGGCATGGTGCTTTACAGCTTCAAGCGCGGAGAGGGTCCTCTCAAGACCCCGGGCATGGGCATCAGGTTCGTCCGGATCAAGCAGGGGGACCAGGACCTGATCAGGCTTTTTATCAGGAGGGAGATCACCAAAGGCCTGACCATGGGGCATGGCGGAGGGACTATTTTTTGAGATAAAGGGAGGGCTTGCATGCCGTACGTGAATATCAAAATAACCAGGGAAGGCGCCACCGCGGAGCAGAAGGCGCAACTCATCCAGGGTGTGACCAAAATGCTTCAGGACATTCTTGGAAAGAACCCTCAAACAACCTGCGTGGTCATCGAGGAAGTCGATACAGACAACTGGGGCATCGGAGGAGAGAGCATCACCATGCGCAGGAAAAGAGAGCGGTAGGGAAACGAATAAGGGTGCGGACGGAAAATGCACTCATTAATGCTGAGTGTCAACGAGAGCTTTGATAAATGTAATCAGCGATTTTCTTTGCAGCGTCGGCAGAAATTTTTTGTTCGTCAAAACCCGGCATAAAAGGTGGCGGATTTCGCATCTTATCTACCATGCCTTTTACAGACTTCAACGTGTAGGCGCGGGGATGGCACGCTGAACAATGTTTTTTGTACAGCGCTTCACCAGTATCATGAGTCGCAGCCATGATAGTTGTGTTATGAGAAATCAACACAAAAAAAATGACAAGGATCAGCAATAACATGATTTTTAGCATACGATGGTTCCTTTTAAGTAAGCGCCCGGATTCGTCGGACAAGTGAAACGAGCAGGAAACCTGAAGAACGCTTGGTTGCCAGGGCGCTGCAAATATGCGCAATTTTGCAACTAAAGGTAAGATACTACTGCACCCAGTAAATAAAATCAAGCAATATTACTGAATTCGGTAAAATAGGTATACCGGGAAAACATACTGAAGGAGGTCATACATGGGAAAGAACATAGTTCGTTTTTTTGCAGTCCTGGTTATTTTCAGCGCACTTTCGGCATTTGCACTCGCAGCGGCGGAAGCTCCCCGAATGGCGAAAGAGGACCTGAAGAGTCGACTTGGCGATAAAGATATTGTTGTCATTGATGTGCGAACCCAGGCCGATTGGGAGAAGAGCGACTTCAAGATCCGGGGCGCGGTTCGGGAAGAGCCCCAGGACGCGGCAACCTGGGCCGGGAAATATGCAAAGGACAAAACAATCGTTCTGTACTGCTCGTGAACGAATGAAGCGACAAGCGCCCGTGTGGCGTCGAAGCTGATCGAGATGGGATATCCCAGAGTCTATGCGCTGAAAGGCGGGTGGGTGGAATGGGAAAAGGACAAGTATCCGATTGAAAAAAAATAGCCTGCAGGCCGGGCTAAGCGTCTCACCTTGCCCGACAGCATCCGGGAATATCGGGCTATGATTTATTGCCCGGCAAGCGGGAACGGACAGTAAGAAAGGATCACTGCATGCTTATCGTACTGCACCACTCGGCAACCGCAAAGGATATCGAACAGATAAAAAAGACCATCACGAAGATGGGGTTCAAGCCCGTTGCCATCCCCGGGGCCGAGCGGACCGCAATCGGTGTGATCGGGAACCAGGGATGGGTCGATGACGCACCGTTCAAGGCAAACAAGGCGATCATGGAGATCATCCACGTCACGAAGCCCTACAAGCTCGTGAGCCGCGACTTCCATCCGAAGGACTCGGTCGTATCGCTCGGCAACAAGGTCAAGGTCGGCGGCAGGTCGCCGTTTCTCATGATCGCCGGGCCCTGCGCCGTCGAGAGCAGGCAGCAGCTCATGAAGACGGCGAAGTTTCTGAAGAAGGCGGGAGTACCCGTGCTGCGCGGCGGTGCCTACAAGCCCAGGACGAGCCCCCACAGCTTCCAGGGCCTCCGGGAAAGCGGGCTCGACCTGCTCGATGAAGTGCGCAAGGAAACCGGGCTGCTGGTCGTCACCGAGATCGTGAGCCCCGAGCACGTGGAGCTCGTCGCCGGAAAGGTCGATATCCTCCAGATCGGCGCGCGGAACATGCAGAACTTCGACCTCCTGACCGAGGTGGGCAGGACCAGGAAGCCCGTGATCCTGAAGCGCGGCCTGTCGGCAACGGTGGAGGAATGGCTTGGCTCGGCGGAATACATTCTGCTTGGCGGAAATCCCGGCGTGGTCCTGTGCGAACGCGGCATACGGACGTTCGAGACGGCGACGAGGAACACGGCCGACCTTGCCATCATTCCTCTCGTAAAAAAAATGACGCATCTTCCCGTCATCTTCGACCCCAGCCATGCGACCGGCAAGCGTGACCTCGTCCTGCCCGCGGCCCTGGCATCGGTTGTCGTGGGAGCGGACGGGGCCATGGTCGAGGTGCATCCCGATCCGGAACACGCCCTGTCCGACGGCCCCCAGTCGCTCCACTTCAAAGAATTCGAAAGGCTGCTGGCGCGTATCCGGGGCTTGAGCGCCTTTTCGCGGCAGAAGCTTTTTTAGCACGGGATTCGTCCCGGAGTAGCCGTCCCAAGGGCGTTTTCATAGGCATTTTTCGCTTGCATTTTGAGAGCGCATGGCATATCTTTTTTATATCAGATTAGCTCACGATATTCCCATCCTTTGTGGTCGGCGCAAGTGGAAGCGCTGTAATTATGGCGCGTAAAGCGTAAGGAGACGGTATGACGGTCATGGATAAAATAGTGCAGCACATTCAAAGCCTGCCGGAAGCGCTGCAGGCGGAAGTGCTCGACTTCGTCGAATATCTTGAGGCAAAAAAGGGGAAGAGCGAGACCGACTGGACGGCCTTTTCGCTGTCATCCGCCATGCGGGATATGGAGGGCGAACCTCCGCTCTATACAGCTCAAGACCTTAAAGAAAGCTTCAAATGATTCAGGAAGGCCAAATAGTCCTCTTCAAATTTCCGCAAACAGACCTGCCCTCTGGCAAACTCCGTCCCGCGCTTGTTATTCGAAAACTCCCCGGCCGGTTTGACGACTGGCTCATCTGCATGATTTCGTCACAACTGTCGCAACTGCTGGAAGATTTCGATGTGATTGTCGGCGGGAACGATGCCGATTTCGAAACGTCCGGCCTCAAAACGGACAGCGTCATCAGGATCAGCCATCTTGCCGTCGTCAGCAGCGCCATCCTTCTCGGCTCCATCGGTACGATCAGTGAAGATCGGCTCTCCCTTATTCGAAATAGAATAGTGAAATGGATTCAGGGCGCATAGCACCGAAGCTGAAACAAGGGGCTGATCCTATTGGTGGTCATCATGAAGACGCCGAAGCCGCAGATTTCCAATATCGAAATAATCGCGGCGTGGTGGCGGTCTCGTGCTGCGGGCGCATGTATGTGAGATATGGTTTTGTCAGGTAAATAAGAACGATGGAAGTTGATGGCTGGCAACGCACCGAATGCATCAACGTTCCCCTGGTGCCTACGAACAGCATGTTGGCAATGAATAACAACTGATGTCGGGTTACGCTGCGCTCTACCCGACCCACCAACTCATTTAGATCGAAAGGATTATAACCCATGATTCGTTTCCTTCATACCAGCGACTGGCAATTGGGTATGAGCCGCCATTTCCTTTCGAGAGAGAATCATTTACCACATTAAACTCGACCAGATTGATGATGTCGCTGTTCTTCATGGCTCACGAAATATTTTATGTGGAGCAGAGGAAACAGGAAAATAGCACAAAGTATGAGGGGAATTGACAGGTGAATAAGATTTCCTGCCGCGCGGGGTGCGGCGCATGCTGCATCGCCCCTTCGCTCTCGTCGGCGATACCCGGCATGTCGGACGGGAAGCCGGCGGGCGTCCGGTGCGGGCAGTTGTCAGAAGACCAGCTCTGCCGCGTCTTCGGCAGGCCCGACCGCCCGGCGGTCTGCGGCTCCTATCAGGCGACGGAAGAGTTCTGCGGAACGACGCGGGAAGACGCCCTGCGCCTCCTGGCCGAACTCGAGCGTATCACGGCCACGGATCGGCCTTGATTATTACTGATCCCTCTTTGCAGGATTATTGACCCCGGCCAGGAACAGCTGCGGCCGGGGTCTTTTGTTTTTCAGAGTTGTTAGGGGGCGGGTTGCGCGGGGGGCGCGGCAGGAGCCGCGGCGTTCGATGCAGCGGGGACCGACGCGGGAGCAGAGGGAGCGGGTTGTTCCGTTGCTGACGGCATGACCGCTGCCTCGGCAGGCACGGCGTGTCTCGGGGTGAAGTTCGGGTCGATCTCGTAGGCCTTTTCGAAGCTTTCGCGGGACAGCTTGCGGCTCTCGCCGTCGCCGCCCCTGCCCTTGAGGTAATAGGCATATCCCAGGTAGTAATATGCCTCTGCTTCGGGACTGATCGATGCCGCCTCGTCGAATTCCTCGATGGCGGCATCGAAGTTCTTCGCTTTCAGGAAGGCAATCCCCTGCTCGACGTGCTGAGCGGCGGCCTTGGTGTCGAAGAGCTCCTCCTCCGCCTGCCCGGCAAGGGGCGACATTCCCAGCAGGATTGCTAAAACAAAAATCAGGCTCCGATTTTTTCTCATGAAAGCCTCCTCTCTCAGTGGTCTTACCTTAGCATAGCGCAGCCGCTGCTGTCAACCTCCGTGAGAAGCTCCCGCGTCAAGGCCACCAGACATACAGGAAGTGGATTCCCGGCTCCGCCAGTGCGCCCATATCGATATTGATGAGATTCGCGGAGTACAGATTAGCCCGATACTCGCCGGGCCGTAGATAGGTCACGACAGAGGCCCGGTCGAGGTTCGCGAGCTTCTGCGCCTGCAGAACGGCGTCGTCAAGGTAACCGATCCCGTCGACGAGGCCCGCCTTCTGCGCTTCCCGGCTCGTGAAGACGCGTCCGTCGGCGAGTTGCCGCACGGCCTCCGGCGCAAGTTTGCGCTCCTCAACGAGGATGTTCACGAACCTGTCATGGAGACTGTCGATCAGATTCTGGAGCAGGGCTTTTTCTTCGGGCAAAAGGGCGCGGAAGGGGGAGCCCATGCCCTTGCGTTCGCCGGAGGCGATCTCGACGGTCTGAAGGCCGATCTTCTGCAGCAATCCCGTGGCATCAAGCCGGAACAGGATCACGCCGATGCTGCCGGTCACGCTCGTGGGCTGGGCCGTGATCCGGTCGGCGGCCAGCGCGGCGTAATACGCGCCCGAGGTCCCCACGTCCATGATGTGTGCCACGACTTTCACGCCTGTATCGCGCTTGAATGCTTTGAGCTCATGGTACAGCACGTCCGAGGCGGTAACAGAGCCGCCGGGGCTGTTGATCCTGAGCACCAGCGCCTTCACGGATCGGTCCGACCTCGCGCGGTCCAGCTCTTCCCGGACCCGCGCGAGGAGCCCCGGTTTTTTCCTGCCGCCGAACAGCGGGTCGCCCTCCCTGCTCGATATGAACCCGGACAGGTCGATGACCAGGACCTTGTCGCGTCCGCTGCCTGCGATCACCCGTTCGGTGAGGGGCTCAAGTTCTTCGATCATCGAGACCTTGAGCAGCGTGCAGCCTGCCGCTGCAAGGAGGAGGAGCACGGACAGCGAAGCTATGATTTTTTTCATGAGGTCACCTTGGACGTTACGAAGGATTTATCCGGATGTCGGCCCTGTTGCGGAGGTCCCCGACGTATTCGTCGAGCTGCTGCCCGACCTTCTGCTCCGTCAGGATATCCATGATGGCTTTCTGGACGTCCGGAAAACGCTTCCCCGGAAATCGGGCCGCGTGGGTATCGAAATAACTCTGCGCTTCTTCGCGGGTCACCCGCACGAAGAGCCGGACCTTTTTTTCGACGAACTTCTCAACCAGCAGCCTCTCTCCGAGCATGCGCGCGAGCTCGCCCTCGGTCATGTCCAGCTCGTGAAGAAAACCGGAGAACGCGGCGTCTGATCCGAACCGCACCCTGAGCTTCCCGACCTCGGCGCTGATATCCTGGTCCGAGACCTCGACGAACCGGAGCCGGCGGGCCTCATGGACCAGCAGCCGGCGGGTGATGAGCCCGTCGAGAGTTTCCGTTTCAAGTGTCTTCCCGTCCTTCCCGGAATTCCCGAGACGCTCGTTCAGGGCCACGACCTGGGCGAGCTCGCTGGCCGTGATCACCTCATTGTTGACGGCCGCGACGATGTGGTCCACGAGCTCCGTCCGCGCGACGGACGGGAGCAGGGCGGCGAGGGCGACGGTGAGTGCGAGATTCACGGCCAGTCGCTGTTTAAATTTCCAATTTTCAATCTTCAATTTTCAATTCCCCCGGGGCTACTCCTGCTTCAGGTCCGTCATGGAAACGCCCTTGACATATTCCACGACCTTGTCCTGCTTGATGGCCTGGAGCTGCTTGACGATCTCGGCGATCCGGAGCGCGTTGTTCAGGATGATCTCGAGCCGGGCCGCCAGGTCCCTGTCCCCCTGGCCGTAGCGTTCAATCAGCAGTTCGGTGTTGCCGATGACGGTCGTGAGGGGATTGTTGATCTCGTGACGCACGGTGATCACTACCTCGCCGATGGCGCCGAGTCGTTCCGCCTTCAGGAGTTTTGCCCTCAGGAGCTTCTGCTCCGTCATGTCCCGCACCGATACCTGGTAGCCCGCGGGAATTCTCTGCCTGAAAAGCTTGCGGGCGCTCATCTCGACGAAGGCGCGGCTCCCGTCCCGTTTAATAATTTCAAACTCGATGAGCTGACGGGCGGTGACGCCCTCGCCGGCGAGCAGCCGCTGCGCGGTCCCGGCGCCCTGGGGCGTCAGAAAGTCGAGTATGCTCTTCCCGACGAGTTCTCTCTTCGTATACCCCGAAAACGTTTCAGCCTCCTTGTTCACCGCCGTCAGCGTTCCCGCCGCGTCTATGGTAAACAGGATATCGCGGGAGTTTTCGAAGAGGTCCCAGAATTTCTCGCTCGATTCCTTCACTTCGGCGTAGAACCGCAGGTTTTCAACGGCCATGCCGAGCTGGGCTCCGATCGTATCGAGCATCTGAAGGTCCGAGGGCTTGAGCGTGAACTCCTTCTGGGGATAAAGGAAGATGACGCCGAGGACGATGCCGCGGGACTTGATGGGAATGACGATGTGGGAATGGTTTTGGCCCTCTCTGCCGTGTGTGTGGCGCGGGTCCTCACATTCTTTTTCACTGTACAGGACCTCTCCGGTCTGGGCGGCGATACCGCAGAGGCATTCACCCATTCTGATCGTCTCCTCCTGCTGGATAAACTCCCGTGACAGACCCTCATGCGTCACGAGACGCAGTGTCTCCCCGCCGGGGTCGCAGAGGAACACGCCGCCCCGCGGCTCCAGACCGGCAAGGCTCTCCAGGATCTTGCCGAGCGACCGGCCGAGCATCTCCTTCAGGTTTCCCGCCTGACTCAAGGTGAGCGCAACTGCGTCTATTGCCGCCAGTTCATTCGTCCGGTCGAGCAGTTTTTTCTCAAGTTCGGTGTAGGAGCGTTTGAGCTTCAAAGCCATCTCATTGAACCGCTCCGCCAATTGGGCCACATCACCCGCGCCCTGGAGTTTCAACTGGTAATCGAGATTGCCCTGGCTGATCTCGACGGCGCCTTTCCACAAATCGTTCAGGGGTACGGCGACGCTGCGATATATGTAGATGCCGAAGGCGACGAGAAAACCGGAGGACAACAGCAGGATCGAGACCAGGAGAGGAACAACGTGCTTTTTCTGCAGCAGGACATAATCGGCAAGCATTCGGATCTGGAGCGTCTGTTCCTCTTTGAAATGATTTTCGATGTCGCGGTTCATCGACTCGAGGAGGCCGTCGAGCTCTATGATCAGGTTATGGGCCCGGACGCGGTCGCGGCCCGCGGGGTCTTCGAGCACAACGATGCCGCCGGCTTTCTGCTCGAACCGGGCGATATTCTCGCGCAGGGAAGCGGCCAGTTTCCGGTCAATCGTCCCGAGGCTGAGCATCTCGTAGTCGTTGAACATCCGGTGGACCGTTGCGCGGGCTGTTTCGTAGGCGTTGCGGTATTCGGCGTCCCCGCCCGTGGCGTAGTGCCGGAGGCCGTCGGACATGGCGGCGACTTCCCTGGAGATGGCCTCGATCCGCCGCACTTCCTGGGAGGCCTTTTCCATGTCGCTCGTGATCGACGTGTACGCGTTCATGACGTCCAACAGGGACAGCGCCACGATCGTCACAATCAACAGGATGCCAAGGCCGACGAAGGTAATGATTTTTTTGTGGATCCGCATGGACTCGGGGAATGTTCTTCCTTTACGGGGCCGCACAGCCCCGGGATAGTCTAAAGAAATAATACCATGATTGAATATGAGAGTACAGAATACAATATAGTTCAGAGTTCAAAGCTCATAGTGAAGGCACGGAAAAAGCCCGCTGTCCTTCTTATTTTACTCTGAACTATGAACTCAGAACTTTGATGGTTTCGTAAAAAGTCGAAAATCGCCGAAGGACTGTCATTCCGGCTTGTCCGGAATCGTCTCTTTTCAGCATGTGTTATCTGGCAATATGATTCCCCCCGGCTTTAAGCATGCCGGGGCAGGCTATGAACCAGCGGGAATGACGACTTTTTACGAGTTCATCAACTTTGAACTGGTTTTAAAACGTATTCCCGATATTAAAATGGAAAGCCCCCGGGCTTTCATCGGGGAGCCGGTCGATCTTCTGGCCGTAGTCGAGCCGCAGGGGGCCGATGGGGGTGCCGTACCGGAAGCCGGCGCCGTACGAGGAGCGGAGGCCGCCGAGATTGATTTCCTGTCCCGCCCAGGCATTTCCAGCATCAACAAAGAGAACGAATCCCAGTCCTTCGCCGGGGTTCAGCCGGAGTTCGAGGTTGAAGACCGCCATGCTCGCGCCGCCCTGCGGGATGAGCGCCAAGCTGCCGGGGTCAACAGCGCTGGGACCGATGGAGTCCTGGGTATACCCGCGCACGGTCGTGCCGCCTCCCATGTAGAACCGTTCGTGGAGCGGCACCTCGGTCGTGCTGCGGAAGGGCCAGGCCATTCCGGCCCGGGTGGAAAAAGCAACGACGGCGTTGTCGATTGGAACAAACCAGCCGGCCTGCGCCGTCAATTTGCTGAAGTCCGCCTCCGATGCGAGCTCCCGGAGCGCCTCCTTCAGAATGATGCCGTAGAGCGCCCCCCTGCGGGGATTGAACACGTCGTCGCGCAGGTCCCAGATCACGGCCGGGCTCAGGCTGCTGACCAGCACCCGGCCCTTGTCTTCGGGCGTAAGCTGGGCCGCTTGCCTGACGTCGTAATTGACCACGTTCTCAAACTGGTACGTAAGCGACGGCTTCAGTCTTTCGTAGGATTTTTCGACGCCGAAAGAGGCGGAGGTCTTGCGCGACTTGTAATAAATCTCACGCGTCTGGGAGTTCAGGTGCTCCGAATCCGACCACACCAGGCTGAATTTGGCATCGAGCTTGCGGTCCAGGAACCAGGGCTCCCGGAAGTTGAAGATCGCCCGCTTGAGGATGTCGCTCTGCTCGTAGCGCAGGCTCGAATATTTCGCAGTTCCGAAGAGGTTGCGGTGCGAAAGCTCGCCGAACCACCGAAACCGGTCCAGGTCGCCGTAGCCCGCGCCCACTTCCATCGCCCCCGCCGGGCGCTCCTCGGCGGTAAAGAGCATGTCCTGGGTGTATTCCTTGACGCCGGGCTGGAGCGGCTCGAACCGGGCAAGTCTGAAATAGCCCAGGCGGTAGATCCTCTGCTGGCTCGCAAGGATCGCTCCGTAGTTATAGTAGCCGCCGGGTTTTACGAGGAGCTCGCGCAGGATCACGTAGTCCTTCGTGCGCTCGTTCCCTCTGAGGATGATCCTGCCGATCATCACGGGCCGGTCCTCGCTGATGCGGCAGATCACGTCAATGGCGTCGTCACGGGGGATTTTCTCCATATCCACGCGGGTGTAAAGATAGCCCTTGTTCGCGTAGGCGGACAGGATGCGGTATTTGTCCTCATCAAGGAGCCGCTCATTGAAGGGCGATCCCGGCTTGAGGACCAGCAGGTCCTGTAGTTCCGGCGAAGAAATAACCTTGTTTCCCTCGAAGGTCACGCTGCCGGTCAGGGTCCTGGGCCCTTCGCTGACGTCGATCGTAACCAGGGCCTCGCCGCCGTCCTCGCTCCGGACGACCTTGCTCTCGACGCTTGCCGAAAGGTAGCCCGCTACAAGGTACCGGTCGCGGATGTTGTCAACGTCCTGGTTCAGCAGGTCCTCGCGGTAGTAGGGCCGGGCCCAGAACCAACGCTGGGACCAGCTGATTTCCCGCAGTGCCATCTGCTTCTTGATCTGCTTCGACGAGAACTCGGTGTTTCCCTGGAAATCGATCCGTCTGACCACGATGCGCGGACCCTCGTTGATCGTGAAGTCCAGATCGAGGCTGCCCGGCGATTCGGTTTTTTTTACGTCAACGGCGACATCGGCATAGCCGCGTTCCTTGTACAGGTTCTTGATGTGTTCCACGCTGCCGTCGATTGCGGCGTCCGCAATATCGTGCTCGGACCAGATGAGGAGCGCCTGCTTCAGCTTCTTTGCCGAGAGCTCCCGGTTTCCCGAAAACCGGGCCGTCACATGCGGTCCTTCCTTGCCGCTGATCCGTATGAAGGCCTTATGGTCCCGGAAATTCATGCTCACCGGCCCGGGCTTTGCGGCGGGGTAGCCTGCGTCCGTGTATTTCCCGAGGATCGCCTCCATGTCCCGGTCCATGAGCAGGTCCCTTTTGATAGGCTTGCCGACGCGGCTTTTCATGACCGAACGCAGGACCTTGTCCTTGAACACCGTGTTGGCCGTAAAGGAGATCTCCTCGATGATCGTCGGCGGCCCTTCCCGGATGTCGAAGTGCAGAACCACCCGGTGCGGGCGGCGGAGCTGTTCGACTCTATAGGAGACGGTCGTTTCGAAGTATCCCTCCGCCTGATAGAGGGCGATGATGTCGGCCCGCAGGTCGGGAAGCCGGTCCTCGCGCAGTTCTTTTCCCTCAAGGCGCGGCAGCGCCTCGGTCACGGCGGATTTCGAGAGCGCGGAAGCGCCATGGACCGCGATCTTTTCCACGACGGTGACCGGCAGGAAGGTATATTCGAGACGCACCCCGCCGTTCTCAGGGAAGACCTCGACGCGGACGTCCTTGAAGGTCCCCTTGAGATAGAGCAGCGACAGCCCTTCGCGAATGGCGGGGCCGGAGAAGGCGTCGCCGGGCTTTACGCCGATGAGCTCGGTTATCTGGTCCGGTTTTTCCCAGGGATTGCCGCGGTCGTCCAGGAGCAGGATCTGAGTGATGGTCAGGCCTGTAAAGGGCGAAGGGGAGGAGAAGACGGGAGGCGCAAACAGGAGCAGGTACAAAAGCGCCATGACCGGACGGAGCAGTTTCATGAAGAATTTTTAGCACATCGGGAAATGAATGTAAAGGAAAGAAACGAACGGCGACGCGGGGAAGCACGTCGCGCAGGGCCTTCGCAAACAGGCGTATCTGCTATACTGTTCTCATGAGCATTCCGCGCAGAACATTGGGCAGAACAGGCGCCGAAGTGTCCGTTCTGGGGCTCGGCGGGGAAGGGGTCCTGCGGACCACGGGGTACGAGCGGGAAGCCTATGCGCTGATCAATACGGCCATCGACCTCGGCATCAATTACTGCGAGTCCGCCCGCGCCTATTCCGGGAGCGAGTCCTATTACGGAAAAGCGCTCGGCGAGCGGCGCAAGGAGATTTTTCTTACGAGCAAGTCCCACGCACGGGACAAGCGGGGCGCTCTCTCGCACCTGCGCGAAACCCTGAAGAACATGCGGACCGACCACCTTGATTTGTGGCAGGTGCACGATGTCCGGACCGAAGAGGACATCGCCGGGATCTTCGGGAAGGGAGGGGCCATCGAGGCGTTCGTCGAGGCGCGGGAGAAGGGCATGACGCGGTTCATCGGCGTCACGGGCCACCACGATCCCGCGATCATCCGCACGTGCCTCGAGCTCTTTGAATTCGACACCGTTCTTTTGCCCGTGAATCCCGGCGAGCCGAGTTATAAAAGCTTCTTGAAAGAAGTGGTCCCCCGTGCGCTCGAAAAGCGGATGGGCATTATCGGCATGAAGGTCTATTTCCGCGGGTTTGCGGAGCGACTGCCGTGGTACACCACCATGGAGCCTTTCCTGCGCTTTGCCCTGTCGCAGCCCGTCACGAATGTCGTGATCGGCTGCGATGACATCGATCAGCTTAAAGAGAACGTGAAGTTCGCGGAGACCTGCGAGCCCATGACGGACCTGGAGATGCAGGCCCTCGTGCACGAGGTCTCGCTCTACGCGAGGAAGCTCATGTACTACAAGCCGTGAGGACGAATTGCCGGTTTCCCCGGCGTCGGCTTGTCCGCGTTGCGAAAGAGGGGACGAATCCCCGCATACCGGAAAGGGCGGCGGGCCGCATCACCATAGGCCGCTCAGCCTGAAGCCGTACAGGAAATAACTGAAGCCCGTTGCCGTCTGGAGGGCATAATCTCCTCCCTCGACATTGGCCTCCACGGCGTAGTTCTTTGTCAGCTTG
Organism: Nitrospirota bacterium; assembly: GCA_045403145.1. Lineage (GTDB taxonomy): Bacteria > Nitrospirota > UBA9217 > UBA9217 > UBA9217 > JAJYKN01. Next base: position 14,859 of record JAXIPA010000226.1, read on the forward strand.
TATCCGATGCTCGCGGCGCCGCCGCTGAACATTTCGTTTTGGCCGGCGCCGTTTCTCTTGTACGACTGTTGCCCGATATAGAGTTCGGCGGCGCCTGAGAACCTTTCTTTTTCAAAGGCAGTATTCAGATACAGCTGGTGCGACACGAAGTAGTTCGGATCGAAGTAGCCTCCGGAGCTCTGGCGGTTGAAGTCCAGGTACCGGAAGCGGTATCCCGCGCTCATGCGGGGATTTTCCCGCCGGAGGTCATGGCGCAGGCTCAGCAGCAGGTCATCGGAATTATTGCCGTCGGAATAGTCCGCGTAACCGTATCCCCCATAAAACGACGTTCGCCCGAACAGGCCGCGGGAGAGATACACCCGCGCCGCGGCAACCCGGATCCTTTTTTCCAGCAGGTCCGCCGTGTCGGTAAAAGGTTCACGGGAAAGCGTCACCCCCACGGAACCGAGAGGTGTCTCCGCGTCCGCTTTCAGGTGGCCGACCGGAAAATCCGGGGCATCGCCGTTGCGGTAGCTTATGACGCCGAGACCGGCCCCTACGCCGAGCTGCCGCGTCATCTGGGCCCGGATCTCCGCGGACACGATATCGGCGTTGTTGCGGCGGAGACGGTCGCGGGCTTCGATATGAACATAGGAAAACTGGTTTTTCAAGTCACTCACGGGAAAACTATAGGTCGCCGCATATCGATTGACGTCATTGCCGTCGTTGTCCCGGTAGTTGGTGAACTTCGCGTCTCCCCGCACCTGTTGCGCAGGTTTGGGTTTATTCAACTCGTCCCTTAATTTTTTCAGCTCATTTTCCTGATAGGGATAAGCAGCCGTTAACAGCGCCATGCTTTCCCGTGCGCCTGCCTCATCTCCCCGGGCAAACAGGGCATACGTATATCCCAGCCGCGCGTCGAAATTTTCCTGTTTGTCGAGGAGCGCGCGGTAAAGGATTAACGCTTCGTCGTTCTCCCCTTTCCATCGCAGGACATTCGCCTTGATCAGCAGAGCGTCCCTGCTGTCAGGGTATCGGCCCAGGACGGCCTCAACCTCGATGAGCGACTCATCGAACCTGCCAGACCAGGAGAGTGTCCGGGCAAGGTGTATGCGTGCGTCGCTGTTTTGCGGGTCTTCATCCACGAGCGACCGGAACTCCGTAACGGCCTCGTCCAGCCTGTCCCCCCAGGAGATGGCAACCGCCATGCGGAGCCGCTCCAGGGGAGAAAATTTCTGTCTTACGGAAAGCGCGCGGATGTATTCCTCAGCCGCGTTCTTGTAAGCGTCCCGGGTCACATAGAGATCTCCCAGTTTTTTGTGCAGCAGCGCTTTTTCTTCACTGTCGTTCGAGTCTTGAAGCTCCTTCCGGTAGGACTCGATCGTCGCCTCATGCGGGTCGCTTTCCGAAAGCACCGGGGGCGGTTCCGCGAGGCTCATACCCGCGTTGCCGGCCAGGAGAATCGCAATTACCAGAAATCTTGAAATATTCACGGGGCTGCTCCGATGTATTGCTGAAATGACACAAGGTCCAGTTTGCCGTTTATGTTAAGTCTCGGAAGTTCACTCATAACGCTGTCTTTCCCTATGAGGCCTTCGTTCGACGTGAGGAGGTGGGTAAATCCTGCTTTGCGTGCGATTTCGATGCACGTGGCATCGTAGATGCCGTAGGGCCATGCGATGACCGTGCAGCGCCTGCCGAGCTCCTTCGTGAATCGTTCCTGAAACAGCATCAGGTCTCGTTCGATTGCCGGGTAGGAAACGGTCAGTACGCCCCCCTTGGAATGCAGGGCATAGCTGTGGCAACCCAGGTCCACGAGGCCGCTCTCCATCAGATCCCGGCACTCATCCCAGCTTATGACCGCTTTCCGGTTCTCCGGCAGGGCGTGACTGTCGACGGCCTGTCCTATGATATTCAGGGTTGCCATGAAGCCGTATTCCCGCAGCAGCGGGAAGGCATAATCCATAAAGGACGTATATCCGTCGTCGAAGGTGAGCACCGCCGCCTGGCCTTCGCCGCCCGTGACAAATTCCCCGACTTCTTCCAGGGAGAGCGTTCTATAGCCGTTCGCGTACAGCCATTCCATCTGGGCTGCAAACGAAGAAGGGGCAAGGGCGAAAGCATCGTTCGCGATGTTCGCTATGTCGTGGTACATCAGGGCCGGTACCCCTGGTTCCGGCGTCTTTGCGCCCTGCGCAGGGAGGGCGCGCGGAAGCGCTGAAGAGAAGACGGCTGCGACGCCGGTGAGCTTTAAAAACGTTCTTCTTGTAATGTTCATCGGATCATCTCCGGGATTTCAGAAAGGATCTTTTTATATGCCCGGTAACTTTCCTTGAGATAGGTATGATAGAGGGGGGTATCATACTCTTCCCAGGTGTACGCCCGTACGGCGTCCCGCGTCATGCTTTGGGGGAGGGTGTCGGCAATGTTCTGCTTGCCGCCTGTGTCCGCGGCATGGAGAAGTCCCCGCTCCGGCTTGTAAGAAGCCGCAAGGATTCGTATCCCCTCCGTCCCGCGCGTCTTTCCGCCCTTGTCCATCCACAGGACCCGGCGGGAGCTCGGATCGGTAATGTTGATGAGGCCCCAGGGGATGCGGAGCTCAAGCATGTTCTTATGCATAGAGAAGTCACTGAGGGAATTGTAGTAAGGGCTTTTCACATCAAGGCTTCCGTACCGAAGTCCGCTCATTGAGAAGACCCGTGGAGGATAAAAAGTCCTTTTATCCTTGCTTATCCTCCTGTTGTTCGTTTTATTCTGCATCATCACCCATGCGCCCTGGTCCGAGGCCGCAGGCCTGATCTCGCCGTGGTGGGCGTTCAGATATTTGTCGTAGGACTGACAGACGAGTATCCTGCTCCGCGATTCACCGGCCAGTTGGAGGAGAAACGTCAGGCCGACAGGACAGCGGAGCTTTGTCTTGAACGGCAGCAGGGACTCGCCGGCGCCGGAGCAGGTGTCCAGTCCGATAAGGTAGTGGGCCTGGGAAAAATCAATGCTTCCCTTTGTTTCAAGCATGATGTAGAGAAAGCCCTCGTCATGTTGCACCCTCAAGCTGACGAGCGTCCGTGCATCGTCGAAGCCGTCGTGAAATGCGAAGGGCGGAGCCGCCTCTTTTTCATACAGGACCGCGTCCTTTGGCCATTCTTCCCTCCGCCCTGACAGGGTCACCTTTTTTCCGGGATATCCGGGATACGCGGCCAACAAACCGTAATTCTGCTCGGCATCCTGGCTGTTAAACCAGAGGGGGTTCCGTTCCTGCGGCAGTTCGTAAGGCGAGAACACCCAGCTTCGCTTGAACCATTCGTCAGACCAGCTGAACAGCGCCCCTCCCGCCATGCCTGCCGCATGAATCGACTTCATGAGAAGGCCGTTGATTTCTCCCTGCCGCGCGTCCGAGTGGCCGCCGTGATGCCAGCCGTTCTTTTGCCAGTGGCTTGTATCCCGGCTGCTCGGCACGCCGAACTCCGCGATGAGGACCGGCTGACGGACGTGATGCCGTTTGAGCAGCCGTAAGTAGGCAAGATAGGGGTCCTCCTCAGCTGCGTAATCGTTATTCATGAAATCGGGATAATAGGGATAGACGTGATAGGAGGCAAAGGTGCCACCCCCCCGCATGGCCGTGATCTTCGCAAAATCCACGGCCTCCACATCTTCATTCTCGCTGCACTTCTCCGTCGATATCCTTCTGCCCTGAAAGAGCAGCTCGTCTTCATACGAAGATTCCGACGGGTGCTCCAGGGGATCAAGAGTAGGCCAGTTCACCGCTGAAACGGGATGAGACGCGCGGTACTTTTCGTATTCGTAGGTTTGCAGAAAATCACAGGTCTTTGCCAGCCAAACCTCGAAGGGCGTTCCCTTCGTGATCTGCAGGAACGTTCCCTGATAATCGTCCAGTCTCCGGCCCCGGGACTCATTAAAGCCTTTTACCGCGCAGCTTTCCCATTCTCTGCCGAGAATGAAACCCGCAGTGTAGCGTGATACGTCATGTTCAAAATCACCGGATGCCAGGCCCGGCCCCTCGGGGATATGCGCGTTTCCGTACACAACATCCACGGCGTTTTTAATATTTCCCTTTGTCGCGAGCAGGTAGGGCTCACGGTCAAAATCATTCCCTTCAGGGAGCTCGGCCCAGATGCCCTGGAAGAGGTAGATCCTCTTTCCGGATTCATTGAATTGGCTAAACGCCTCGTAAAACGAGGGAGGATGAATCGTGTAAATTCTGATGGCATTCACCCCAAGGTCCCAGATCTGCTGAAACCACTTCCCATAGGTCTGCTTGCCGACAGGGAATTCACCGGGGAAATACCCGGGCAAACCGAGGCCGACATTGATCGCTTTAAAGAAGATTTTCGTCCATTGATTCCGGGCATGGACTTCGAAGTAGTCTTCCGTCGATCTGCACAACGCCCCGGGCATTCCGGGTTTGGCCGGACGGGAGGGCCGCTCCAGTATTTTAAGGGCCTTGATCGCCTTTGCATTCCTGGGGGCCAGCGACAGGACCTGATGATATGCCCAGCGGGCCGTTTTTAACTCGCCGAGCCTGTCGTATGCCGTCGCCAGGCCAAGAAGTCCCTCGGCATCTCGTTTTTTTTCCAACGCCCGTTTGAAGATGTTGACGGCTTCCTGATAATCGCCCCTGCTGACTGCGAAAAAGCCGAGTTTCGTGTAGTTCATGTCCTGTCGCCTTCCGCGGGGCTGGAGGTCCCTTTTCCCTGGACCTGCTCCCATGCGGTCTTTCCCCGGAGAAACTGAAAAAAGGCCTGGGTCCTCCAGAACGAGTTCACCTGCCGGTAACAGAAATTTTCAAGCACGGCGTATGACAACAGTTTCATGAGATGAGACCACTTTGGATATCTCCGGTAGGTAAGCTCCGCCAGAAAGACGCCGGCTATCGAGAGGAAGACCCCGTAGAATATCGCGAGCGTCAAAAAAAGGAGCAGAAAGTCGGTGCTGACCAGGCCCAGATAGTAGGAGCATGCGACCACAACATATCCCGCCAATTCGATCACGGGGCCGAAGGCCTCGAAGAACAGATAATAGGGGAATACCAGCAGCCCGATCCGGCCGTATCGGGGATTGAAGAGCATGGACTTATTCTGAAATAAGGTCTGAAGCAGGCCGAGATGCCATCTCCGCCGCTGCCTTCCCAGCATCTTCATGCTCTCCGGCACTTCCGTCCAGCATATGGGATCCGATATGAACTTGATGCGATAGGGTTTTTTCTTCCGCAGGTAATACTCGTGCAGCCTCACGATGATTTCCATGTCCTCGGACGCGCTGCCTTTCCGGTAGCCTCCCACGTCGATCACCGCCGTTTTGTTGAACAGGGAAAAGGCCCCGGACAGGATCAGGAGGGAGTTGAGGGCGCTCCATCCCATTCTCCCGAACAGGAACGTCCGGGCGTATTCCACGATTTGAAACAGCGGAAGGGAGCGCCGGGGAAGCTTGATCTCCGTTATGGCAATGTCCTTGAGGGCCACGCCGTTCACGATCTTCACGACGCCGCCGCATGCGATGACGGGAACGTGGCTCTGCATGATGGGGGTCATAAGTTTGATGAGGCTGTCTTTTTCGAGGAGAGAGTCGGCGTCAAGGGAGCAAAAGTAAGGGCTCCTCGACACCGCGATTCCGCAGTTCAGGGAGTCGGCCTTGCCGCTTCGTTCTTTATCGATCAGCAGGAGGTTCGGCATGTCGGGGTTATAGTAAAAGCCCCGGACGGACATGGTCCGCAGCGTGTTCCTGTATACCAGGTCGATCTTTTTCAAACCGAATGCGTTGATCACGGCCTCACGCGTTCCGTCATCGGAGCCGTCATTGATGACGATGACCTCAAAGAGGGGGTAATCGACGGCAAGCGCGGACCGTATCGTTCTCATGACGACCTTTTCTTCATTGTACGCGGGGACCAGTATGGAGACAGAAGGGGTCTGGGGAGAAGCGCTGTACTCCCTGAACGGTTCGTACTTGACGCGGTGGAGATGCCTGAGGATGATGATGAACGCGATGGACAGCAGCACCGTGTACAGGACACTCACCACGCCGTAATAGAAACCGACCAAATAATTGAACCCGAGCGCAAAGGCCAGCAAAAACGCTTTCATGCCTTGGTTCCTTCCCGGTTCCCGTATGCGCCGGCGAGTCCGGCCGGCACTCGCGCCGGTTCCGTCACCGGGGGACATTCAGTCTCCTGCATCAGGAGTACGAGCTCCCGTTTAAGCGCATCATTGTCCCCTTTGGCTATATAGTCGTGAAGCGGGGTGGAAAAATTCAAGGAGTGCATGATCCCGAGTATGGCGCGGGATTTCCCGTAAATTCCTCTGTCGCCGCTCATGAGGTTCGCCATCAGTCCCTGGGTAAATCGCGTTTTTTCCGCCTCTTCGCAGATACTCTCCTTCGCGTAGCGGTCCGTGCGCTGAAGGATATTCAGGAAAACATCCAGGGAGGCGTCGCCGATGCTCGCGAGCGCCCGCGCCGCGGCATTTCTTACCTGCCAGTTCGAATCGAGCAAAAGGGCGCCCAGCTTATCAACCGCCGGTTCGTACCGCAGCCGTTCCAGCGCCCGAGCGGCCTGCAGCCTCACGAACCATACCGGATCGGTGAGCAGGGGGAGCAGAAGCTCCGGATGAGACCTTCCTCCGGAAGTGTCGTGACTCCCGATGACCCGTATCGCCTTCGCCCGGACCTCTGCGTCCCGTGCGTTCAGATGCGCCTCGGCGAACGAGAGGGACAGCGGGGCTGCCGGCAGATGGGAGAGTACCTCTAAAAGAGACGCCTTAATCTTCGGGTCGTCATGTTTTTCGCCATAGGTTACGAGGAGCGGCACGGCGTCCGCGCTGACATCGATGAGGGAGGATTCTATGGTCTTATGCGAGACGAGAGACTTTTCATAGAGTTCAGGCAGACGTTCCAGGACGCCCTTCAGTCCCTCCGGACTCCCGATCCTGCACAAGGCACGCACCGTGACGGTCAGTATTTCGGGGTCCGCCTCGGAGTGCAATATCCTAACAAGGCCGGCGGCCGAAGACCCGCTCCGCATCTTGCCCAGTTTATCGATTGCCGAGGCCTTTGTTATCGCCCGTTTGCTTGTTAATTTGTTTTCATAGTAATCCCGGTATCCGAGCTGGAGGAACACCGCCGCTATCTCCTTCTCGTGCTCGCTGTCCGCAAGCTTCTCAAAAAGCACCTGCTCGACAGCGCGCCATTTCAGGCTTAAGGGGCGCGCGCGGAGGTCCGCGGCCATTGCCGTTACCGTTCCGGACCGCAGTGCGTTCGACAGTGTTCGCCGATACAGTTCCCGGTATCCGTCCAATGCGGCATACTTCCTCGCATTGAGGACTCTTCTTCCCACCGCGGCAATAAGCAAACCGAGAATGAAAAAAACGATGCAGACAATGATTATGATAAGAACCTGTTTGTATTGTCCCGCCATCTCTCTCCGGAGCTCCCGCATCGAAACGATATTGCCGCCCGCAGATTATACCCTTTTTTTCATGGGAAGCATACAAAAAATGTTCGTTAGGTCGAAAGGGAAGCAGGGGGACAGGAGTGAGGGACGGGGGACGAGGGACGAGGGACGCTAAAGCCTTATCGTCCATCATGCATTATTCGTCCGTCGTCTATCGGTCTTCAGGCCAGGCTCTTCGACGCGACCTCGTGTACATCCTTTGATAGTTTCGGCGTCTGAAGGATCCGTTCAAGCTGCGTCCTCATGAGCGCCTTGCGTTCTTCATCATACCGTTTCCAGAGGGTGAAGGCCGAGACCAGACGCGCCGCGATCTGGGGGTTCGCGGCGTCAAGGGCAATGACATGATCGGCAAGAAACTCGTATCCCGCCCCACTCCGGTCATGGAACCGGACCGGATTGGAGGAAAATGCGCCGATGAGGGCGCGGACCTTGTTCGGGTTTTTGATATTGAAGGCGGGATGCCGCGTGAGCGCCTTCACCGTTTCGAGCGTATCCGGCAGGCGCGAGGTCGCCTGGATCGAGAGCCACTTGTCCATCACCAGCGGGTCGTCCTTCCACTTCGCAGAGAACTCCTCCAACGCTTTCGAGCGCTCCGCGCACTCGCTGTTCGCGAGACTCGCGAGGGCGGCCATCACCTCGGTCATGTTGCCGCCGGTCTTGAACTGCCTTACGCAGAGTTCGCTGACATCCGGGTCCTCCAGCTCGGCGAGATAGGCGAGGCAGGTGTTTTTGAGGCTCCTTTTCCCGACAGACCCCTGGTCTACGCGGTGCGGGTCCGCCCCTTCATTGGCGTGGTAAACCCGCAGGAAGACCGTCTTCAGGCTTGCCGCCAGGACCTGCTGGACGAATTTTCGGGCCTCATGGACGGCCTCGGGATCGATCACCGGCATGAAGTCCGCAAGGTATGTTTCCGCGGGGAGCGTCAGGGCAAAGGCCTGGAACGCCTTGTCCGGCATGTCGGCTTCGAGGGTCTTTTTGAAGGCGTCGATGAACATATTGTCCAGCAGGAGCGGCCTGTCTTCCTGGTAGTCCTTGATCAGGTCCAGGAGGAGCTTGACCGCAAGCTGCTGGCCCGCGTCCCAGCGATTGAACTCGTCCGAATCATTGGCCATGAGGAACAGCCGTTCGTCGTCGGTAAGATCAAGCTTGACTTTCACGGGCGCTGAGAAGCTTCGCAGGATGGAGGGGACCGGTTCTTCGGAGATATCCGTGAAAATAAAAGTCTCTTCGGGTTTTTTCAGCTCCAGGATTTTCATCCCCGTTTCCCCGTTTCTCCGCGTCTCCGTTTCAAGCGTCAGCGCTAGGTCCTTTCCATCCTGTCCAAGCAGTCCGATCTCGACGGGAATATGCATCGGTTTCTTCTCCGGCTGGCCCGGCGTGGGCGGGCAGGTCTGCCGGAACGTCAGCTCATAGCTTTTAGCCTGTGGGTCGTAGCGTCTGGTTACGGCCAATTCCGCCGTGCCTGCTTGGGAATACCAGAGCTTGAACTGCGTGAGGTCCGCGCCGTTCGCGTCCTCCATGGCCTTCACGAAATCATCGGTCGTGACCGCCTGACCGTCGTGGCGCGAGAAGTAGAGGTCCGCGCCCTTCCGGAACCCCGTCGGCCCGAGAAGAGTCTTCATCATGCGGATCACCTCGGCGCCCTTGTTGTAGACCGTCAGGGTGTAGAAGTTGTTGATTTCCACATAGGACTCCGGCCTGACCGGATGGGCCATGGGGCCGGCATCCTCGCGGAACTGGTGTGTGCGCAGGATATTGACGTCGCTGATGCGCTTGACGCCCCGGGAGGTCATGTCCTCCATGAACTGTTGGTCCCGGAACACGGTGAAGCCCTCCTTGAGCGAGAGCTGGAACCAGTCGCGGCAGGTGACGCGGTCTCCGGACCAGTTGTGGAAGTATTCGTGGCCGACCACGCCCATGATGCCCTGGTAGTCGGAGTCCGTGGCTGTCTCGGGCCTGGCGAGGACATATTTGGAATTGAAGACGTTCAGCCCCTTGTTTTCCATGGCGCCCATGTTGAAGTCGTCCACCGCCACGATCATGAAGGAGTCGAGATCGTACTCGCGGCCGTAGGTCTCCTCGTCCCACTTCATGGCGAGTTTGAGCGATTCCATGGCATGAGCGCACTTGTCCTTGTTGTGATGCTGGACGAAGATGCTGAGGTCCACCTGTCTGCCCGACCGGGTAGTGAAGGAATCCCGGATGCGCGCGAGGTCGCCCGCGACGAGGGCGAAGAGGTACGCGGGCTTGGGGAAGGGGTCGTGCCATTTGGCGAAATGCCTGCCGTCCTTCAAATCGCCGGAATCGATCAGGTTCCCGTTCGAGAGGAGCACGGGATGCTTCGCCTTGTCCGCAACGATGGTGGTGAAGAACCGGGCCATCACATCGGGCCGGTCGGGGTAATAGGTGATCCTGCGGAACCCTTCCGCCTCGCACTGGGTGCAGAAGTTCCCGCTCGACAGGTAGAGGCCGGAAAGCTCGGTGTTCGCCGAGGGATTGACCTCGGTCTCGATTTCGAGCGTGAATTGGTCCGGCGCCGGCAGCAGCGTGAGCGTTTCCGCGTCGAGCCGGTAATCGAGATCGGTCAATAAACGGCCGTCAAGTTTAACGGCCTTGAGAAGAAGGTCCCTGCCGTGCAGGACGAACGGGTGGACGCCTTCGCATTTGTCGTGGTTGCAAACCACGGTCATAAGCGATTTGACCCGAGTGCGCGCCTCGTTGAGTTCGAATTCGAGCATGACTGTTTCCACACGGTAATCGGGCGGATGATAGTCCCTGAGATGAATGGTCTTGTGTGTTTTTTGGGCTTCGGTCATAGGGTCACCAGCGAGCGGGTGGTGTGTACGTCCGTGACGGATGTGGTTTATTATATCAGAAGAGAAGGGGAGAGGTAAGAAGTTTCGGAGAGTACATGAGCGGCCTGGAGAGCGGAAGGTGGTAAATATTGATGAACTCGTAAAAAATCGGAGAGAGCCTCTATGGTGTCATTCCGGCTTGTCCGGAATCCTTCCTTTTCAGTGTGTTATGCGGCACTACGATTCCCGACACCCTGCACTACGCTTCGCTCGTAACTACTGCAGGCAAGCGGGAATGACGACTTTTTACGAAACCACCAATAATATTGATGCTCTCGCAAAAATAAAAACATCCGGAGCCGGCCCCCGACTAACGCATCCGGGGCCGGACTCCGGCAGGAGAAGGGCTTGAGGATTTGATAGGATCAAAGAATCAGCCGGTCAATGAGCGGCAACCAGCCGCGGATCGTGAAGGTGCGGCAGTCCAGCAAGTTTCCTGAGCACCAGACTCGTTACCGCTTCGAAGTCGAAGGGTTTTTCGAGGCAATCGGTGATTCCCAGGCTGCTCAATTTCCGCGTCGTTTCCGGAGACGGGTCGCCGGTCATTGCAAGGAGCGGCACCTCGGGCCAGTGTTCGTTCCTTTGCCCGATGAGACCAAAGCCGTCCATGACCGGCATGTTGATGTCGGTCAGGATCAGGTCCACCGGCGTGCGCCGCAGGATGTTCGCGGCCTCATTTCCGTCCTTTGCCTTTAAAATGGCGCAGTCGCCGCAGACCATGTTGATGGTCAATGCGAGAGCGTCGATAACATATCCATTGTCATCCACGAGAAGAATTTTCTTCATGAGTTCTCCGTGCAAAGCGTAGATTCATGGGCCATTGCGTCCTGGCGGTTCGAAGGTTTGGTTCCGGCTTATCAGGAGAGCATTGCTCGGACCGTCCTGGCCAGTCCGTCAAAATCCAGGGGCTTGTCGAAAAATACAATTCCCCGGGTCTTGAGATCGAAGACCTTGCCCGCGTCAGCGCCGGCGCTCACCACGATCACCGGAACTGTAGGACGGTATTCGGACATCCAGAGCAGGAGCTCCGAGCCATCCATGACGGGCATCAGCAGGTCCGTTATCACGAGGTCCACGGGCGCGTTTCTGACGACGGCCGCCGCCTGTTCGCCGTTTTCCACGGCTTGTACGGTAAGGCCCCTCTCCTCCATCCTCAGAAGCTCCGCGAGGGCGAAACGAAAACCCTCGTTGTCATCCACGATCAGGACCGTTTTTCCGGACGCGCCGGCAAACGGCCGCCCGGCGCGTACGCCGAATTCGGCGGTGTTTTTCATGGCTGCTCCTGGATCCGGCTTCGCGAAGCCGGGTTTGCTACAGCATATCGGTCAGTTCGATGTCCCTGCTCCTGGTAAAGTTCCGAAGCTTGCGGATGGCCTGGTTCTCGATCTGCCGCACCCGCTCGCGCGTGATGCCGAACTGTCTGCCGATGCTGTCCAGCGTCCTGGGATTCGCCCGGTTCAGGCCGTAGCGCATCTCGAGGACGCTCCGCTCCGTGTTCGGGAGCCCCGACATCCACTCGTTGAGGTACTGCCGCCTGAGCCGTTCGTCGCTCGCGGCTGAAGGCGACGGCGTGTTATCGTCGCTCAGCACGTCCTGGAGGGTGTCTTCACCTTCTCCGCTGATGAGCATGTCGAGGGAGTACGTCTCACGGGTCACCTGCGATACCGCCCGTATGCGCTGGAGAGGGACGCGCATTTCCTTGGCCACTTCCTCGTTGTCCGGTTCGCGTCCGAGGCGCTGAGTCAGCTTCCGGACTGTGCGGGTATAGGAATTCGCCAGCTCCGCGACATGGACAGGCAGGCGGATGATGCGGACCTGGTTCGCAATGGCCCGTTCGATCGCCTGCCTGATCCACCAGGAGGCGTAGGTGCTGAACTTGAAACCCCTCTCGTACTCGAACTTCTCCACCGCACGGATCAGTCCGAGGTTCCCCTCTTCGATGACGTCCGAGAAGGGCAGGCCCCTGTTGATGTACCGTTTGCCGATGGCCACCACGAGCCGCAGGTTGGATTCGATCATTTTAGCGCGCGCTTCGGCGTCGCCTTCCTGAACGCGCTTTGCCAGCGCCTGCTCCTCCGCAAAGGTCAGGAGCGACGATTTACGGATCTCCTTCAGGTAAAGTTTAATGGTGTCCAGATCGTCGGAAGCCCCTTCGCTGCCGCGCTTTGCCCGGGCCGGCTTGGCCGCCTCCCGGCCGTCGTCGACTTCAACTTCCTTGTGCGAATCGTCATCGTTCCAGGAGTCAACGAACTGGTCTGTAGCCGGCGCTTCTTCGAATGCTGTTGCTGATTTGCCAATCATTTTGCCTCCCTGTTTTTTTAAGTCTCATGTCTCATGTCTCAAGTCTCAAGAAACAGCAGTCTCCAGTCTCAAGTTTATAGCCTGCACCCAGCGGTTACGAGCTTGCGTAGTGCAGGGTGTCTCAAGTTAACTTCAAACCGAAACTTGAGACCTGAGACTTGAGACGGCTTTATCAATCATTCGTCTTTCGGTTTAGCTGTCCGAAGGAAACCGGTTCCGCCCGCCCGGCCCTGTCCAGGTCGGCCAACCGCGACGCTCATGCCGCGGACAGAATCGCATTCGTCATTTCGCCGAGGTCGAGTGGTTTCTCGATATACTCTGTGATCCGCAGGCCGGTGAGGCGGTCCTCCACGGATGTCCGGCAGTTCGCGGACATGATGATGACCGGCATGCCGGGATGGTTCTGCTGCAGTTTTCGCAGCAGTTCATAGCCGCTCATGCCCGGCATGTTCAGGTCCGTGACTACGACGTCTATTACGGCGGTCTTCAGGATCTGAAGCGCTTTTTCACCATTGTCCGTGGTTATGACATTCAGTCTTTTAGAAAACAGTTGGAGGCCTTCGGAAAGGCTCGTGAGGAAATGCCTCTCGTCATCGATCAGCAGGACGTCTATCATGCCTTGTTCTCCCTTACAGGGTTTCTTAAGAGCAAAGCATATGCCAATTCCTGAGGCAATTAAAAGTAGTGGGAAATCAATAAGTTGCAGGATTAGGGTGAGGCGGAGAGGGAAAAGCCCGGTTAGTATGGGTAGCTCATTTTGAATCAGTGGCTCATTTTAGCCCATATTCCTTCAATTTTCTCTTCAGTGTCGAGAGGGATATCCCGAGGGCCTTTGCCGTTTGGGTGAGGTTGCCGGAAAGCGCCGACATGGAGCACTGGATGATGTCCCGCTCCGCCTGCGAAAGGGTCTTGATTTCTCCGGTCAGCGCCGCCTCGCGCGCCGGAGCGGGCGTGACTGTTGCGGCCTGCTTCTCAAGAAGCAGGGAAGGCTGAAGCACGTCGCCCTTTTGGAGGAAGAAGGCCCGCTCCAGGATGTTCCGGAGTTCGCGCACGTTTCCCGGCCAGTCATAGTTCATAAGCCTGGTCAATTCCGCCTCGGGCAGCTCGACGCTGCGGCCCCGTGCGATCCTCGGCAGCAGGTAGGAGCAGAGCAGGGGGATGTCCTCGCGGTGCTCCCGCAGCGGCGGAATGTGTATGCGGACCACGCTCAAGCGGTAGTACAGGTCCTTGCGGAAGGTCTTGCCGAGGGTTTCTTCCAGGTCGGCGTTCGTCGCCGCGATGATGCGGACGCTCACGGGGATGACGGTGGTGCTGCCGATGCGGCGCACGGTTTTTTCCTCGAGCACGGACAGGAGCTTCGACTGGAGGTGGAGGGGCATGTCGCCGATCTCGTCGAGAAAGACGGTCCCGCCGTCGGCAATCTCGAAGAGGCCCTTCTTCGCGCCCGTCGCGCCCGTAAAGGCGCCTTTTTCATGGCCGAAGAGCTCCGCCTCGATCAGGTTTTCCGGCAGTGCGGCGCAGTTGATGCTGATGAAGGCGGAACGCGCGAAGACGCCTTTATAGTGGATCGTCTTGGCCACCAGGTTTTTGCCCGTGCCGGTCTCCCCCGTGATCAGGACCGGCCCGTCCATGGTGGACGCCATGTCCACGATCCGGACCACCTCGGCGAAGGGGCCGTTCGCTCCGATGATGACCGAGTCCTCGCGTTCTTTCTCGCGGGTGTAGTTCTGGACCTGCTCGACCTTTTCCAGGTCGAGGGTCCGGAGGGTGTTCTCGATCGTGAGTTTGAGTTCCTCGATGTCGAAGGGCTTCGACAGGTAATCATGGGCGCCCATGCGCACCGCGGTCACGGCGTTCTCGAAGCTCGGAAAAGCGGTGATGAATATGATTTTGGCCTGTTCGTTCTTTTCGAGGATGGCGGGCGCGAGGGCGTGTCCCTCCCCGTCGGGAAGCTTCTGGTCCAGGAGCACCACGTCGATCTTCCTGTCGGAGCAGAGCGCGAGTCCGTCCGCGCTCGTGTGGGCGGAAAGCACCTCGAGCCGGTCGCTCTCTAGGTAATCGCGGACGGTGTTGCAGAACACCTTCTCGTCGTCGATGATGAGGAGCGTCTTTTTACGGCGTTCTGGCATTCGTTCCCTCCGGTAAGGTAATGTGCACCGTCGTTCCCCGGCCCTGCCGGCTCGTGAGCTCGATCTCGCCGTTCATCCTCGTCAGCATTTTTTTGACAATGACGAGGCCCAGTCCGGTGCCGTGGTGCTTCGAGGTGTAGAACGGTTTGAACAGGTCCTGCAGCTGCTGTTCCGTCATGCCGCAGCCGTTGTCCGTGATCTGGAGAAGCGCCCGCCCGAATTTCCGCGTGACCGTGATGGTGATGGCCGGCGCCACGCTGCCGGCCAGGGCGTCCGCGGCGTTGGTGATGATGTTGAGGAGCACCTGCTGCAGCGCCCGCGGGTCCGCGACGGCCCACGGCGCGTCGGGACTGACCACCGGGGTGATGGCGATGCCCTTTTTTTCAAAGTCCTCGGAGATGAGTTTAAGGAATTTTTCCAGGAAGGCGGCCAAATCCAGGTCCGCCAGCTCGGGCGTTTCATAGAGGTTGTAGTTCCTCAGGTTCTTGAGGAGCTGTTCAACGCGGCCGATCTCGCTCAAGGCCCGGTCCACGTAGCTTCTGACGGCCTCCTTTGACGCGGTGTCCAGCTTGTGCTGGAGCACGGAGAGGCTCATCTTCGCCGAGTTGATGGGGTTTCCGATCTCGTGCCGGACGCCGGAGAACACGTAGCCGATGCTGTTCATCGTGTTCACTGACTCGGCAATGGACTCAAGCCTGAGCTTCTCCGTCACGTCCCGCCTCACTGAAATGAAATTGATGATCTGGCCCGCCGCGTCCCTGACCGGCGAGAAAGTGCAATCCTCGAAGTAGAGGGAGCCGTCCTTCTTCTTGTTCATGAATTGCCCCCGCCAGACGCCGTGCCGCCGGAGCGCGTCGCGGAGTTCGCGGAAGAATTCCTCGGGGTGCCTGCCGGTCTCCAGAAAATGGACGGTGCGGCCCAGGGCCTCTTCCTTAGTATATCCCGTTATTTGCTCGAATGCGCGGTTGACATACAAAATCGTGCCCCCCGAGGGCTCGGTGATGACGACGGCGTCCGCTGAGGATTCCAGCGCCGAGGCGAGGCGCACCTGCTCCTCTTCGACGCTGAAGCGGCCCAGGGCCTCTCCGATGATGAGAGCTATGCGTTCGAGGAACTCGACCGTCTGCAGGGGGACCATCCCCGTCCGCTCGTCGGCGAGGTGGAGCGCGCCGAGCACCCGGTCGCGGTGGCGGACGGGAATCACGGCGATGGACGAAAAGCCGCTCCGCTGGCACACCCCCCGGAACCGGGTCTTCTGGTCCGGTGGAAGATCGTTCATGTACGCCGCGATGTCGTTGTAGTAGAGCGAGCCGTTCGGGGTCCTGGCGGCGGCGTCCAGAAAGTCCGGCTCCCCAGCCACGACCCGGGTGCAGGAGCAGTGGTCGCGGGTGAGCGAGATCCTGTCCTCCAATTCGAGGAACGCGTTGTCGAAGCCCGCGCAGGCCACATAGGGGATGTTTCCCTCCCGGTCCGTTTCCCGCATGCCCGCGCTGCGGCAGCCGCTCCAGGAACGGATGATCTCTATGGCGGCCCTGAGGTATTCCTTCCGGTCTAATTTCCGCGTGTAAAGGGACAGGAGCGCGTTCGTGACCTCGGTCCGCCGTTCCGCCTCCTGCCGCTGTTTTTCTCTGGCCAGGTTGTCGATAGCAAAGGAAACGTCATCGGCAAGCGAAGAGAGCAGGGTTATTTCCTCTTCGGTAAAAGACTGCGGCGCGCCACCGTAGATGGTGAAGACGCCGGTGATTGCGGACCCGGAACGGAGCGGAAAGGCCGCCGACGCGCGGAGCCCTTGACTCAGGGCCTTATCGCGCCACGGGAGCATGCAGTCGTCGTGCTCGATATCGCCGCACATGACGGAGGTCCCCTCGAACGCGGCCCTGCCCGTGGGGCCTTTGCCCGCGGAGACGTCGTCTGCGTATATAACGGCGTCATGCAGATAGCCGCCGTCTCCATGGCTCGCGACCGGAAGCACCCTGCGGGTATCGGGATCGATAAGGCCGATCCATGCCATTTTAAAGGACCCGTCCTCGACGGCTATGCGGCATACCTGCCGGTACAGTTCGTGGGCGTCGTGAACGCGAATGATGGTCTCGTTGACCTTGCTGAGCACCGAGTACAGGCGGTTCAGCCGGGAAATTTTTTCTTCCGCCTGCTTGCGCTCCGAGATGTCGTGGAAATAAACGGCGAGACCATCCTCGCCGGGATGCGCCCGCGTCTCGACCCAGGCGCCGATCAAGGGCGACATCGCTTCGAACTTGACGGGGACGCGCTCCCTGACGGCTTTGTGGTACTGCTCATCGTATATGGTGCCGACCGCGGCCGGCGCCACTTCCCAAAGGAGCCTGCCGAGCAGTTCCTCTCGTTTTATTCCCCAGAGTTTAGACGCCTCGGCGTTCACATACGTAAACCGCCATTCGCCGTCGAGCGTGAAGAACCCCTCGTTCATGTTTTCGAGGGTCACGAAGAGCTTCTGCCTCGACGCTCGGAGCTGTTCTTCCGCCCGCTCGCGGTCCCGGCGCATTTCCGCGTCGCGCAGTTCCCGCTCCACGGCGGGTATGAGCCTGGCCAGATTGCCCTTGATGATATAGTCATGGGCCCCCGCCTTCATCGCGTTCACGGCGATGTCCTCGCCGATGTTGCCCGAAACGATGATAAAGGGAATATCGAGCCCGCTTTCTCTCAGCACGTCCAGGGCCGCGAGGCCGCTGAACTTCGGCATCAGGTAATCCGAGATAACGACGTCCCAGGGCCGCTGTTCGAGCGCCGCCTTCATGTCCGCGGCCGTCTCCACTCGTTCAAAGACGGGAGCGTATCCGGCGCGCCGCAGCTCCCGGAGCAGGAGAAGGGCGTCGTCTTCCGCGTCCTCGACGATCAGGATGTTAAGGGGTTTGGTCATTTTCTTAAAGAAGTCTCAAGTCTCAAGTTTGGAGTCTCAAGTTGAGCTCAAAAAAAACCAGCCTCAAGTTTTTGTTTTCAGGTTTGCCGTTAACTTGAGACTCGAGACACGAGACTCGCAACTTTTTTGAATTTCAGGGCGCTTCATTCAAAACCAGCCAGTAGAGCCCCAGGTTCTGGACGGCGTTCACGAACTGATCGAAGTCCACGGGCTTGCGGATATAGCTGTTCGCTCCCAGCTTGTAGCTCTCGATGCGGTCCTTGTCCTCGCTTGACGTGGTGAGGACCACGACAGGCAGCAGCTTCGTCCTCTCGTCGGCTCGGATGCGCTGCAGGACTTCGAGACCGTCCATCCTCGGCATCTTCAGGTCCAGCAGGACCACCTGGGGCAGTTCTTTCGTGTCCCGGCCCGCATGCTTGCCCGTTCCGAAGAGGTAATCCAGGGCCTCGACCCCATCCTGCGCCACCACGACCTCGTTCAGGATCTTGCTCTTTTTGAGGGCCCGGTGAGTCAGCGCAACGTCATCGGGATTGTCTTCAGCCAAAAGTATGACCTTGGATTTCATGGATACTCCTTATCAGTTTCAAGTCGCAATAAACAGCAGTCTCCAGTCTCAAGTTTATAGTCTCAAGCTAACTTCAAAACCAAAACTTGAGACCTGAGACTTGAGACTTTTTTGTCATAACGTAAAATACACCGTCGTCCCTTTTCCCACCTCTCCCTCGATCCATATCCGTCCGCCGTGGCGGTTCACGATGCGCTTGACCGTTGCGAGGCCGATGCCGGTGCCGGAAAATTCCGAGTCCCGGTGGAGACGCTGGAAGGGGTTGAACAGTTTGTCAACGTACGCCATATCGAACCCGGCGCCGTTGTCCCTGACGAAATATGCCGGTGTGCCGTCAACAGAGGTCAAGCCAAATTCTAACACAGTCCGGGGGGTGTTTTCACTAAATTTCCACGCATTGGCAAGTAAATTCTCCAGCATCACGCCGAGGAGGCGTTCATCGCCGTACGCCTTAAGGCCGTCGGCCACGATGAACTCCGCATCCCGCTCCGGCTGGCTGTCCCTGAGCCTCCCGGTTATGTTCCTCGCGAGGGCGCTCAGGTCCACCTGTTCCCGCGTCATCGCGTGCCGCGACACGCGGGACATTTTCAACAGATCGTCGATGAGCCGGCCCATGCGGGTCGTTGCCGCGACGATGCGGTCCAGGAAGCCGCGGCCCTCCGCGTCGAGCCTGGCGGCATGGTCTTCGAGCAGCGCCTGGCTGAATCCCACAATGCTTCGGAGCGGCGAGCGCAGGTCGTGCGACACCGAGTAGCTGAAAGCCTCCAGCTCCTTGTTCGACTCCTCAAGCTGACGGACATGGTGCTTCAGGTCCTCATTCAACTTTTTGATCTCTTGCTGCGTTTGTTCCCGGTGCGCCAGGTCGCGCGCGAGCGCTTCCGTCATCGAGTCGAAGGCCCGGGAGAGACGGCCGATCTCGTCCTGCGCCCTAGTTCCGACCCGCTGACGAAGATCTCCCGCGGCAATGGCCTCCGCTCCCTGCTGCAGTGCCTGGACGGGGCGCGTAACCGATCTGGAGATCGCCACGGCCGCCATCACGCCCACAAGCACCATGAAGATACCAACGGTGATGATGATGATTCTCAGTTGTGTGACCGGGGCGAAGGCTTCCGCCGCGTTGATTTTCGTAACGAGTCCCCACCGCAGGGAGGGGATATAACGCCACGCGGCCAGCACCTCGGTCCCCCCATAGTCATAGGTAAGGCCCGAGCCCGTTTCCCCCTGGGATGCCTTCTGCGCGGGGACCGCCGCTTTTTCCTCAAAGGGCACCCTCTTTTGCAGGGCCGCGCCGGGAACAGCGGAAAGGGGGCTCAGGAACAGCACCTCATTTCCCTCCCGCCGGACGATCAGCGCTTCACCGGTAGTGCCCAGGCCGGTGCTGTCCTGTATGAACCGGTAGATGGGCCCCATGTCGATCTCGATGACGACCTCCCCGATAAACTCCCCGTTGAAGCCGCTGATCGGGGCCGCACCAAACATTTTGAATCCGGCGCCCGGGGTCTCGCCCTCCATGACGTCGGTAAAATAGACGCCCTTTTTTCCCTCATCGAGGATGCGCCTATCCGGAAGAAATTTGCCCAGACGGCCAGCCGAGCGAGTGTCGTTGCTGACATACACGACCCTGCCCTCAGGGTCAGTCAGCATGACGTCCAGGTATCCATGGGCGGTCTGGTAAGGCTTTAATTGGCCCTCCAATTCTTTCAAAGCTTTGCCATAAGATGCGCGGGACCGCTCCTGTGCCGGCGAGCTCAGCACGGGAAGGTTTCTTTTTATGTTCAGAAAATTCTGGGCTGATTTGATATCGCCTTGCCGCTCATAAAAAAACGTCTCGATCTTGTCTTTTTTTAAGTCCGCGATGTTGTTCAACTGTGCGATCCGGACGGTTTCAAGGATGTTCCGGGCCCGGGAAAAAACAAAGGAGCCGGCCAGCACGAGCGGGATGAGCGTGAAGGCTATGAAGAGGATTATGAGCTTGGTCTTTAATGACATGGTCTGATAAAGTCAGTTTCCAGTCTCAAGTTTCGAGTCTCAAGTTGACTTCAAAGCCAGAACTTGAGACTTGAGACACCCTGCACTACGCAAGCTCGTAACCGCTGGGTGCAGGCAATAAACCTGAGACTGCTTTTATAACGTGAAATAAAAAACCGCCCCTTTGCCCGGCTCGCCCTCGGCCCAGATTCGGCCTCCGTGGCGGTGGATGATGCGCTGCACCGTGGCAAGGCCGATGCCTATGCCCGGATACTCTTTTTCCGTGTGCAGCCGCTGAAAGGCCGTAAAGAGCTTGTTTGCGCAGGCCGGGTCGAACCCTGCCCCGTTGTCGCGGACGAAATAAACGGTTTCTCCGTTCATCGGGGCAACACCGAATTCGATGCAGGCCGGATCGCTCTTTAAGGTGAACTTCCAGGCGTTTTCGAGCAGGTTTGCGACGACCGACCGCAGCATGGCGGGGTCGCCCGTGACCGTGATGCCTTCGGCGATGACGAAGTCTGCCCTGCGGCCGGGCTGGGCTTTTCTGAGCTCGTCCGCCGCAGTTTTCACCGCATGGCTCATGTCCACCGGGAGCCGTTTCATCTCGGCGCGAGTCTGCTTCGAAAGACTGAGCAGCGCTTCGATGAGTTGACCCATCCGGTTCGCGCCTTCGCGCACGCGACGGAAATCTTCCTTCCCGGTTTCATCGAGCCTTTCGGCCTGCTCTTCTTCGATTATGCGGCTGAAGCCCTCGATGGCCCGAAGCGGCGCTCGCAGATCGTGGGAAACGGAATAGGCGAAGGCCTCCAGCTCCCTGTTCGTCGCTTCAAGCTGGGCCGTGCGCTGGGCGACGCGATGTTCCAGTTCTTCCTTGGCCCGGAGGACGGCCCTTGCCGAAACATCGCGGGAGTACGCAGCTCCGACAAGCCCCGCGACCGCCAGATAGAGATCAAGAGTTTCCTTTGTCAGGCGGTCCGACGACACGTGTCCCACCAGCAGCGCGGCGATCACCTGATTTTCGTGCAGCACGGGAAAGAACGCCGCCGCGACCGGCCTCTCGGAGGGAAATGATCCGAAGGTAAGAAAACCGCTCTCAAAGACCTCGCACGCGGCTTCGATCATTTCCGGTTCAGGCATCCGGACCGCGGCGCCGTCCGCGGAAAAAGCCCGGGGTCCGAGCTCAAAGGCGCCGCCCTCGCCGCGTCTCACGAAGGCTGCAAAGTCGGCCCCGAAAAACCTGATGAGGACCTTTCCGGCCTCTTCCCAGATGTCCTGTCCCGACGTCAGGCCGGCGATGTATTGCGCGGCGTTAATGAACGCCTTCAGCCGCTGCTTGTCAGAAAACGATTCGGTCATGTACTCCGTTCCCACTCATTGGCTGGAGATAGAGATGCTCAAGGTAGATCTCTTCAAAATTATCGTAACTGGACAAACTCATGGTAAGCGCGCGTCTCCTGATTTCCCGCAAGCGTTCTTCCGCATCGGGTGAAAGGAGCATGGATTCGCACCCGGCGAGCGCGGTGTTTCCCGCCGTTTCAACGACCTCCTGGGGAACCGACGGCAGAAGCCCGAGTTCCCGGGCATTGACGATATTGAGGTAGCGGCCGAAAACGCCGCCGATTGAGATCCTCCTCAGCTCATGATGCCCCATCCCCGCTTTCGCCAGAAGGACCTCGATGCCCGTTCCGATTGCGGCTTTCGCGCGCTGGAAGGTGTCGATGTCTGCTTTGGTCAGGACAAGCTTCCCGCGGCCCGGCCGAAGCGGGAAGCCGCCTTCGGGCACGGAGCCCGCGAATTGTCCCTTGCTGTTTAACGCGCCTTTTCTTACGAGGCATGCTATCAAGTCAATCAAGCCGGAACCGCAAAGGCCCCGCGGTTCAGCGCCGCCGATGATGTCGTACGCAAGCTCTCCCGTCGTCTCTGAATCAGTGACACGCCAGATCGCGCCGGGTTCCGCCGGCGTCCCGCAGCTTATGCCGCACCCCTCGAAAGCGGGACCGCCCGCCGCGGAGGTCACCCAGAGGCGGACCCCGTCCCAAAGGGAAATTTCCGAATTGGTCCCAAAATCGATCAAAAGAGCCCCGGGACCGTCTTCCATCAGGCGCGTAGCCAGGACGCCCGAGAGAAGGTCTGAGCCGACAAAGCCCGCCAGTGGAGGCACGACCTCGATGACCGCTTCAGGGCTGATCCCCCAGGCAGCGGCCCAGGAGGCCGTTTCAGCGGGGAGGCAGTCGATGGATTCCGTCCAGTGGCGCGGCTCAAGCAGAAGGCCGTGGTTTTGCCCCGACAGGAGCGCAAGCATCGCGGTATTGCCCACGAGGACGACACGCGACACCCGCCCAAGGTCGATCCCCTCCCGGGTGCCTATATCGCGCAGCCCGTCGCCGATTGAGAGAACGGCCTGCTGACGAAGCTTCTGGGCCTGCTCCACGGATTTTGCCGCTATGAGGCGCGTCATGACATCAGCGCCGCACGAGGACTGAGGATTCAGGCCCCGGCGTCCCGCCAGCCGGCTGCGCGCGGCAATGTCCCACACGGTAATCG
The DNA here is from genome assembly GCA_045403145.1 of Nitrospirota bacterium. Taxonomy (GTDB): domain Bacteria; phylum Nitrospirota; class UBA9217; order UBA9217; family UBA9217; genus JAJYKN01. The sequence goes on from JAXIPA010000226.1 coordinate 37,561, forward strand.
ATATGTGGGTGGTCCCAAGATCGACGCTCGCACCGAGGGGATGCTCCGCCTTCTGGTAAGGCGCCCGCGCCGCTCCGGGGAGAGAGGATGCGACGCGGCCATCGTCAAGGCAACGCCAGACGGACGCCGGAGCTGGATTGAGAAGCTCTATATGGAGATCGTCGGCCGTTTTGACCTGGCAGGCAAGCCTCACGCCTGAGGAAAGAAGCCCCTCCTCGATGCCGGCCAGTTCATTCGCCGAAGGCTCTCCGGCATTTCCGGCCACGACCCTTATGCGGCACAGGCCGCAGACTCCGTCGCCGTTGCATCCGGCGCGGACCCGGATATCGGTTTCATCGAGGACATCCCGGACAGTGCGGCCGGGAGCAAACGTTATGCGCCGGTCTTTGTCAGGCAGTTTTATGGTGAGAACAGGCACTCAATACCTCGCGGCGCGTGGAGCATCGACCATCGCGGCCACATTCTCCGGTTTTGATTCCGGCGGGATCTCGCAGCCGGAAGAGAGGATGAATCCGCCGCCAGCCCTGAACAGTTCCAAAAGCCGCACGGACTCGGACGCGATATCGCCCGCCGTCGTATCGACAAAGGAAAGCGATTTTATGTTGCCGTCGAGGCAGGTCCGGGGGATGATTGCCCGGGCCCGAAGAGAATCGGTGCAGTAATCGACATTGGCAATGTCCACACCCGCCTCCGGATAATACGGAAAGATCGTGTCAGCCGGGCCCGCGATGTGCAGCCAGTTGGCAAGCGCCCCTCCTGATTTGAACGCGGAAAAAAGCTTCTTGAGCCGGGGAAGCTCGAACTCCCGGAAAAATGCGGGAGGGACGACCGCGGGCGAGGCGGAAGGATCGAACACAATCGGCAGATGCGCCCCGGCTTCGATCTGCGCGAGACCGAAGGAAACGGCGACTTCCGCGGCGAAATCGAGCACGCGGGCAAAGGAGGCGGGTTCGTCCGCGGCAAGAAAGAGGGCCTTTTCCGGCCCTATCATCTGCATGGCAAGGGTCATCGGCCCCACGACACAACCGACGATGAGGACTTCGTTTCCAAGTTCCCGGCGAAGAATTCGCGCGGCTTTGAGAAGCTCGGGCATGCGGCCGCTCCGACGGGGGTCCGGCAGGGCGAGGCTGTCTGCCTCCTTCGCATCTGCAAGCGCATACTGCTCGACAAAAGGATACATATGAGTGCGAAAGCACAGGCGTGAGCCGACGGCTTCAGCCTCCACGCTCGTGTCCATGAGCGCAAAGACGCTGTCGTAGCCGTAATGTGCCAGGGCCTTCATCTGGCAGCGTGCCAGGAGTTCGCCGTCACGAACATAGTCTCCCAGCGGTACCCCGGCAAGAACAGCCGCATGGCCGAAGACCTGGGCGATCACCGGCGTCCGGTCGGGTTTTTCAAAGCTCACCGCGGCCTGAATCCGCTCAAGGCTGTTCATGGAGTCTCCGGGAGTATGTCGGCATAATTAAGAAAACATATATTCATCGTAACTGCTCAGACCGTATCGCCAACGCTACAGCACAGACTATCTAAAACCAAACCGTCATTCCCGAATGGTTCTATCGGGAATCCATTTTGAATTTAGCCTTTAGAAAAGCCAATGGGTTCCCGCTTTCGCGGGAATGACGACCTGAGTAGCCACTATTCATTCATGATGCGCGGGTTCATGGCGTTACTATGCTCTTGCCTTCAAGGAGGCGCAGACCGTCAAAGATCGAGTCCGCTACATAATCCACGTTGATGGATTCCGCGGACGCCTGTTTCAAGGCCGCCCCTCCGGCCACGACCTTCACTGTTAGGCCGCGCGCGCGGGCTGCGGGGCCTACCTGCCGCACCAGGGGGACGACGTTCGTTATGAGGCCGCTTATGCAAATAATCGTCGCCCCTTCCCGGGCTGCCGCGTCAACGAGGTTCTCCACCGGACAATCCTTGCCGCAGTCAACGACCCGGTATCCCTTCGCGGTCATGATGGTCTTGACGATGTTTTTTCCAAGGTCATGAACATCGCCCTCAAGGCTCGCCAGGACGACGGTTTCCCGTGTGGCCGCGGGAGGCGAGTCGGGATAGAGCATCTTGATGACTCCCATCACCGCCCGGCCGACCAGCATTATTTCGAGCAGGTTGAACTGCTCCACCGTGCATTTCGCATCGAGCCGTCCCATCGCCGTCTCAATGCCGCGGATGATGGCCTGCTCATTCGCAATACCGTCGTTTCGCAGGCCGGCTGCCTCGGCAACGGCCCGCGCCTGGTCCCCCTCCAGTAAAGCGTCAATAAGTCTGTCCAAAGATTGGTTGTTCATAGGATATGCCGCCACATTATAAACGGCTCGATTATAAAATGCCACGATTTCCGTAAAAAGCCGTCATTCCCGCTGGTTCATAGCCTGCCCCGGCATGCTTAAAGCCGGGGG
>JAXIPA010000252.1:0-7815 GCA_045403145.1 Nitrospirota bacterium
GTAAAGGGCTTTTCCACGAACACGTGTTTTCCGTTTTCGAGCGCTTTTTTTGCAAGTTCGAAATGTGAAGATACCGGCGTAATGATGGCCACTGCATCGATATCCTTCGAAGTGAGAATATCGTTGTAGTCGCACGTTAATGCGACCAGCGGATTTACCTTGCGGGCGCGGTTCAGGGACGCCTGACTGCCGTCGCATATGGAAAGGACCCTGGCCCCTTCGAGGCTGTTGAAGTTCCTGACGATGTTCGGTCCCCAGTAGCCGTATCCTATGACTCCGATGTTTATCATGTTTCCTCCGATCTTTAAGTCAGTGATAAGTGAGAAGTGATAAGAGGGTAGGCAAAAAGTTAAATTACACTTCACTATTCACTATTCACTAATCACTATTCACTGCTTTTCACACGAAATTCTTAATACGCCCCTTTGCCGGCCACCATGGCCATCGGCGTCTTCAGCAGGATATTAATGTCCATCCGCAGCGACCAGTCCGTCGCGTACTGAAGGTCGAGCCGCACCATCTCATCGAACGTGGTTCTGCTTCTGCCGACGACCTGCCAGAGCCCGGTGATCCCCGGCTTTATCTCCAGTACGCGGCGCCGGTGCCATATATCGTACTTCTCCAGTTCGTAGGGAATGGGGGGCCTCGGTCCCACCAGCGACATCTCGCCTCTCAGCACATTAAAGAACTGGGGAAGTTCATCCAGGCTCGTCTTCCGGAGGAAGTTCCCGATCGGGGTGATCCTCTTGTCATTCGTGAGCTTATAAACCTTCTGGCCGGAGCCGTTACCGCCGGTTTCGCCTGAAGCTTTTTTGGCGATGAAGTTCTGGACAAACGCTTTGTGCACGTCTGAGTTGTTGTTGACGTACATGCTTCTGAATTTCAGGAACAGGAATTTCTTCTCGTATTGCCCGACCCTTGGCTGCCGGAACAGCACCGGTCCCCGCGACGTGAGCTTGATGCAGATCGGGATCAGAATGAAAAAGGGTGAAAAAAGCAGTATCCCCGCGATGCTGCCGACAATATCCATGACCCGCTTGATTTTCAGCTCGTTTTTTCTCGATTCATCCTTTTTGGGGAAATCAGGGTAGAAGGTGAAACGCCGGGGGCCGCCCGGTTCCCCCGGCTTGCCGTCTTCGGGAAACCGGTAAAAGGCTATCTGAATGACGGCGAGCTGTTCCGCCGGCAGGCTGTCCTGGAGACTCTGGTAGATCTTTTCCTGCAGGGTTTCCGTCTCGAAGCTGTTCATTTCCGTAAAAATAACGCCCAGTACCGCCGCGGTCCGGTACCAACCCTTGATATCGGTCTCCCGGGTAAGGACCCCCAAGGCCTTCACCGCCTCCCTGACGGATTCACCCCTGCTCCGCGGCTTGCGGATCCCGGTAAAATCAAGCGTCATGACCAGAAATGGCCTGCCCGAGCGTTCACTCCTCCTTCGCTCGAACGTAAGCATTTCATGGAAATATTCTTCCACGTAGCAGCCGTAAACGCCGTCGCAGAACTCCTGGGATGGTTGTTGCGCAGCCTTGTGTTTTTTTTCCAGCTTCATTTTCATGGTGTCTTCCTGTCTTACTAAGCGTATGGGGTTCGCGGGCATAATCAGTCCCTCCTCGACGATGATTAAAAGATCATGGTGATTTCAAAAAGCGCCCTGTTGTTGTAATAATTGACCTCGAATATATCCGGCGCGTAGGAATCCGTATACCGGTACTGCAAGGCAAGGGTGAGACGTTCAGCGGCCCGATGTTCGAGCCTCACTCCGCTGAACAACAGGTCCTGATAGGTGTATGTCTGATACTCCTTACGCCGCTCCTGGGCCAGATCGAGGGAGATCGAGGATCTCGGCGTCAGGGCATAGCTCATTGTTCCGCCGATCCGGTAGGTGGTGTTCTCGAGGTGTTTCGTTTCCGGGTCCCGGTAGTCCGTCACGGCCCCGGTAAGCGTCAGGGAAGTCCTTTCGGTCTGTTTCCTGAGGGTCGCCACATACCGGTCTTCCCTCCTCAGGACGCGCAGCGGATCGGGAATGAAACTCAGGCCGGTCTCGAAGGAGGCCGTTATGGTTGAGAATTGATGCGTGATGCCCGCGCTCCAGAAGACCTGTGCGGCATGCCTGCCTTCTCCGAAATCGAACCAGCTTTTGCCCGCGGTAAAACGAACAGAGGAATTCCGCGCATAGGTATATTGCGGGCCGGCATAGACATCGGTTTTATCGAAAATCAGGACATCGCTTTCCTGCCGCGTAAACCTCGCGCCCGTGGTGAACGTCGCGCGGGACGAGAGCGGTGTTGCTACCTCTGCATAGCCGATATTGTCGACCGTATCGATGGCAACAGGATCTTTATACCAGGTGTTTATATATTGGTAACCAAGCATTGCCGTGGAAGGAGAGCCGGATTTCAGAACAAGATAAGGATTCAATGTGAAGACGTTCCTGTCGGACTGGTTGACAAACTGGCTTTCATTCGTAAAATCCCTCGTAACATCGAGAGACACCCTGCTGTGCTGGTCCCGCATCTCAATGAAAAAAGTATTTTTTAACAGTTCCGTCCGGTTTCTCACGTCCGCGGACTGGGTCGTGTCGTCTTCCCTGTTCCCGCGCGCGTAATATCGATAATCGTAGGCATAGTTCACGTCCCAGTTCCACAGCTCGGTCCCGTAGTGAAGATTAACAGACGGCATCGCCCTCGTCACATAGTCGGTGACCCTGTCCGTCGGTGTGAGAAAGATATTGTCGTTGTATTCTTCACTCACTGTTATGCCTGGCCGCAGGGTGAATTCAGCGGCGTGCGCCGCCGTGATGGGAAAGGCAATCGAGGCCGCAAGGGAAAGAACATTCACCGCGAAGGCGCAAAGGACGCTAAGGAAACCTTTAAACCTGGTTTTTATGGAGCAAGGCAACCGCATTGCCGTTCTTTGAGCTGTTGGCTTTAAACCCTGTGGAATGTTTTGCCGTCCTTCGCGTTCTTCGCGCCCTGGCGGTTCAAGCTTGCTGGTTCCGGCCTGTCCGGATTGGAACTTTAATCCGTCTTCAGCCCAGACCCATTATCTCCCTCGTCAGTTTTCCGGGAATTTCCTATTTTGTATCTTCCTCCATAACGATAGTTGTACGGGTAACCGCTCCGGCCGAGATACGCCGGAACGTTATTAAACACGCTCCCGAGGACATTGTATCCCTTCAAAAGAGATAATGCCTCTGATGCCGTTTTTTGCGCCGTATGGTCCGCCTGGACCACGAAGACGACGCCGTCCGTGTAATTGCCGAGGGACAGGGCATCCGCGGCAAGGAGCACCGGCGCCGAATCGAAAATGACATACCGATCGCTATACCGCTGCTTCAGCTCCCGTACCAGGTCTCTCATTCGCTCAGAAGCGATCAGCTCCGAGGGATTCTCCACCAGAGTCCCCGCGGGCAGCAGGACAAGCTTCCCGATGCCGGTTTTAACGAGAACATCCGGGAGCGAGGCCTTATTCATCAAATAATCACTGAGCCCGCGTTGCGGTTTGATGCCGAGATATTTATGGACCGAAGGATTGCGCAAATCGGCGTCCACAAGGAGCACGGTGTGATCAATTTCCTGCGCAATGGCGACGGCAAGATTGATGGCGGTAATGGTCTTTCCCTCTCCCGAGTCCGCGCTCGAGATCATGAACGTGTTGAGCTCGTCTTTTCTGGCAATCCTGAGAATCCTTGCGCGGAGTTTCCGGTACTGTTCCACGGCGGGAGACTGCGGGTCCACGATGAAGACGATATGCCGGTCCACGAGGGCCCGATCGACGAGCGGTTCCCCGATCTCGAAGAAAGGCATGGCAATCGCCGGTTCGGGCGTCCTCAATCCTGCGCCGGCAGCGGTTTTTACCGTTGATCCCCTCAGTTTTACGGCGTTCTCCAGGGCCTTCTCGATCCTGCTCATGCTTGTACTTCTCCTTAAGGGCGCAGAGCGCAAAGCGCATGGCGCATGGTGCGTATTTAGAATTTCACGAGCTCGATACCCATATACCGGTACAAAACTTCCTCGACAAAGACGACACCGATAATCAAAAGGTAAATACCGGCGGCCATGAACGCTTTCCGGTCGAGTTTCGCCGCGGACATTAAGTCCTCCTCAATGACGATTTGCGGAATGGAAGCGAGCACCGGCAGGTTCAGTCCTTTCGTGAGCGCGTCCTCATCCTTGAAGGAATGGCCCAGGGAATCCAGACCGATCGCAACGCCGATCCCTGACGCAACGCCGAGCAGGATGCCGAGGAATATCATCTGGACCCTGTTCGGTTTGGCAGGCAACCGGGGAAGGATGGCCGGATCGACGATTTTAAAGGTCGTGCCTTTGTCCGCAAATTCCAGATTTTTTGAAACGCGCGCTTGTTCAAGCTTTTGCAGCAAGTCATCATAGGTCCTCTGCAGCGCGGTCCTGTCCCGCTGCAGTTTCGACCACTCTTCCTGCTCCTTGGGCATGCGCCGCAACGCCGAGGTTGCCACGCCCTGCTGCCTCTCAAGCTCGCCTTGGCGCGCCCGGAGAGATTCTATTTCGGTATCGGTCCTCGCCAGCTCTTCCCGTAACTGTTGATAGATGGGGTTCAACGTCGATGTTTCCGCGCCGACGTTCTCGCGGAGCGCGCCTGCCGCCTGCGACATCTGCTTTTTCAACTCTTCTATCTCGCTTTTCACCTTCAAGACTTCAGGATAGTTTTCCGTATACTTGGTCGTCAGAAGCATGAGTTGATTGTTCAGATGGTTCAGCCGAGACTCAGGCGTACCCTCGCGCGTTACTATTGCGACCGTCAGCTCTTTTTCTCCGGAGAGCTGCTTCTGGAGGTTGTCCCGTTTCCGCGCAAGTTCCTTCAGCCTGATTTCCGATTCTATTTTCGCCGTCTGAAAGCCTTCAATCCTCGTAAGCACCGTATTTTCGCTCTGGGGGACCATCTGCGGATGTTTCTCCCGGAACTCCCGGTTTGCCCTGTCGGACCCTTCAAGCTGTTTTTTGTATTCCTGCAGCTGGCTGTCTATGAACTCATAGGCGCCATAGGCATCGTCCCGCTTGAAGCCGAGGCTTTCCTCTATATACTCGCTCACGAGGGTATTGACGACGTCCCTTACCGTCTTTGGGTCCTTCCCGGCATAGGAAATAATAAACAGGTCCGTTGACCTGTTCCTCTCGCCCTTGACCGTTACTGCCACTTTCTTCTGTATGCCTTCCACGAGAGCGTCTAATGACTCGGAGCTATTGCTTTTGACGTTGAGATCAAGCTTTTTTACCACCCGCTCGATGATATTCCTGCTCGTCATCCGGTCCCGGAGATTTTTTACCCGTTCCTCGACATTTCCTGAAACGCCCGCGCCCTGGATCAAGGGATTCATTACGGAGCTTTTTTCCACAAATACCGTTGAGCTGGCTTCGTATGTCTTCGGCCATAAGAAACTTCCCCAGGTAAAGAGCGAAATGACCACGAGCGCGACCGCAAGGGCGAGATACCTTCTCTTGTGGAGAATGCCCACGTAGCGTTTTATGTCAAAGCTTGGCGAACTTTCGTCCTGCATATTGTTCATAACTGACTCCTAAGCCGTGTGAACCGGATCCAAAAACCTATTTGCCACAGAGAACTCAGAGATCACAGAGGTAAAACGCAAAGCAAATGCTTGTTGTAATGAAATACTATGAGCCTTTCTCTGTGTGCTCTGTGACCTCTGTGGCTAAAATTTCTTTCCATTCCGTCAATTTAATTAATACTTCAGAAAATCCCGGTTTTAACGGTAACAATATCGCCGGGTTTCAGAAGTTCGTTTCTTGCGCCATTGCCCTTCATGACGTCCTTTACCTTCACGGTTATGTTCGTGACCGCGTTCCCCGATTTTCTCACGATGGTCACGTCATTCTGGCTTGCAAATTCCGTGAATCCGCCGGCGACCAGTACCGCGTCAAGCGCCGTCATGCCTCCGGCATAGGGGAAAACGCCCGGTGCCCTTACTGCACCCGTGACCCTGATCCGGCTGTTGAAACCCGCAGGCAAGTAGATCACATCATTCGATTCAAGTTTGGCGTCCCAGGAAACATCTCCGTTCGCCACCAGACTATCAAAATTGACATCGAGTTTTTTCCCGGCCCTCAGCAGATATGCGTTCTTCAGATCAACGTCACTCAAGGAACCGAGCTGTGCAAGGAGCTGGAGCAGCGTAGTATTTCTTCTTAACGTGATTTGCCCGGATGATGCGCCTCCGCCGCCGGCGCCATTTGCCGCGGCGCCTCCCGCGGTCATGGCCCTTGATGCCCCATCACCGAACACATAGACTTTGAAACTGTTGATTGCCGTGACCATAACGCTGACGACGGGGGTCTTCACAAAACCCACGAGTTCTTTTTCCAGATTTTTTTTCAGCCCCTGCGGTGTCACTCCCGCCGCCTTGACGTCCCCCACGAGCGGCATGGAAATCATCCCGTCAGGGCGTACGGGCAGATGGACATTGAGTTCGGGGTTCCCCCAGACCGAGATCTGAAGCATGTCCTCTTCGCCAATCACATATCCTTCGGCATATGCGGACCGGCTGATCGCCAGCAGAACAACCAGGAGGAAAACGTAAATAGATTTTTTTTTCATTGCCGCTCCTATCGGGCGCCAGTCCCGAATAGCATAACCACTGTCGTATTTTTGCCATGCTCCGCCCTCTCAGTCACATATGCATATAACTGACAGGGCCTGACATTCACTTCTTACTTCTTACTTCTGCCGTTACAATGCCTCAATATCCTGCGGAGTGATTTTCACCGCTACGCTTCTGCCAAGCAGTTCCACATTGACTGAAACTGTGCACTCATTTTCTTTCCTGCTGAGCACGCCTTCGACGCCTGCGAGCGGCCCGTTCTTCACCCGGACTCTCATTCCTTCCTTCAGGCCGGGGTAGACGTCTATCTCCCTGCCGCTCCCGATCAAAACCCTCAGCGAGTCGATTTCGTCGGCCGAAACCCGCGTGGGCGTTCCCGGCTCGAGGGAAACAAAGGACACTGCTCCCCGCGTCTTGAGCACATCCAGAAACGCGCCGGGATACACGGGGACCTGGACAAAAATATATCCCGGGAAAAGAGGATATTCGATGAGCTTTTTCCTGTCCTTCCATTGGCTTACCTTCTTTACGACCGGCAAGTACGTCTCGATCCCCTTCCGGGTCAACTCATCGGCAGTGACGAATTCATGACGCGATTTAACATAGACTGCGTACCAGTTCGGCAATCCGGCCGGGAGCGTGCAGTCGGTGAAACGGCTTTCACAAAGGCCGGCTTCATTTTGCTGAACTTCGCATTGGACCATTGTGTCCTCCCAAGTGCCCCTCTACCAAATAAGATGGTTTCGTAAAAAGTCGAAAATCGCCGCAGAACCGTCATTCCGGCTCGTCCGGAATCGTTTCTTTTCAGAATGTTATATGGCAATATGATTCCCGACAAGCGGGAATGACGACTTTTTACGACTTCATCAAATAAACTGTTTCAATAATATGTCGTCCCCGACTGATTCTATCGGGGATATGGTTTGCGTTCCATGAAATTTATATTCCATGACCTGTTGGGAATAACCATATTCCCGATTAAACTTGCCCCAGCATGCTTAAAGCCGGGGCCTTCGGGAATGACATCCTTACTATTGCTGTTTCATCTCCTGTATACCCAGCGCATTTAGGAGCGCGGAATAATCCACCTTCTTTTTTGGCGCGATCTCCTTCTTTCCCCAATAGAGGGCCTCGAAGTCCAGGTCTTTTGCGATATCATGCACCATGGCGGAGTCCACTTCTCTCCGCCCCTCGTTAAATGCCGTCAGCAGAAGGAAATC
>JAXIPA010000279.1:0-4158 GCA_045403145.1 Nitrospirota bacterium
AAGATGCTCGAGAACTACCGCACGATCCTGATCCAGGCGGGTTTTGACGAAGGCAAGGTCCGCATCCGGTCCTGCGTGGGAGATACCAGGTCCTTCGCGGAAGAAATCCTCGATATCCGGTGCGATTTGACGTGCTGCACCGTGGTGGTGGGACGCCATCATAAAACGAAGACCGAGGAATTCCTCTTCGGCAGCACCTCGAGCAGGCTTATCCGCGAGGCCAAGAACTGCGCGGTCTGGGTCGTGGAATAGGGCATGTCACATTAATGAACGGGAAAGAGGGGTTACAAACACGGTATGCGAAAAGCCGATCTGAAAAAAATCATAAAGGCCATCGATGAGGAAAGGACCAGATGAATAAAAAAATAACACCGAACAGGGCGCTCATCGCCGCTCTTATAACGGCGTTCGTGCTCCTGGCAGTCTCCCGCGAGGTCATCGTCTTCATGGCGGACTGGCTGTTCTTCCGCGAGGTCGGGTACGCGGCGGTATTCAGGAAAACCTTTCAGGCTAAATTGATAACCGGCCTTGCGTTCGGAGCGGTCGCGTTTCTCACGCTCTTCATCAACCTCGGCCTTGCGCGCAGGCGTGCGTTCCCGCTCGCGGGCTTGCACCCCCTGTGGGATCAGGCCCCGCAATTGCTGCGCATCGACCTGAACCGGTTTTTGGGATGGGTCTCCTTCGCCGTCTCGGTCGCCGCGGCCCTGCTTGCCTTCTCGTTCGGAGCGCGGGAGTGGGAACGGGCGCTCCTTTTCCTGAACAGCGCGCCTGCCGGCCTTGTTGACCCGCTCTTCGGCAAGGACATCTCGTTCTTCCTCTTCCAGTACCCCGTCATCGACACGGTGAACACGATGGTTCGCGGCCTGCTCGCGGTCTCCGCGCTCCTGACGGCGCTGGTTTATCTTTTCCGGGGCGGCATCGTGCCCATGGGGAAGCTCTTCACCGTGGAACCTGCGGTAAAACGTCACCTCGGCGTCCTGGTGTCGCTCTTTCTTATGAGCCTGTCGCTCGGCTTCGTTCTCGACCGCTATGGCCTGCTCCTGACCGAGCACGGGGTGCTGTACGGCGCCTCCTATACCGACGCGCATGTCCGTCTCATGATGCTGTCCGTCATGGCCGCGCTGACCGGTATTGCGGCGATCATCGTCCCGCTCTTCGCTGCGAGACGCTCCTTTGGCATGCCGCTCATCGCTCTCGGCGGGCTCGTTGCCGTGTATGTCCTGGGGCTACGGGTCTATCCCGAGGCGGTCCAAAGCTTCCATGTATCGCCGAACGAGAGCGTGCTTGAGAAACCCTATATCGCGGACCACATCCGGTTCACCCGGTACGGCTACGGCCTGGAAAACATGGAGGTCCAGCCCTTTGCCGCGGACAAGAAGCTGACCTTCGCCGACATACGGAAGAATCTGTCCACGATCCAGAACATCCGGCTCTGGGACGAGGAGCCGCTCCTCAAGACCTACAGTCAGCTGCAGCAGATCCGCACCTACTATCACTTCCGCGACGTGGACAACGACCGCTACACCGTGAACGGCGATTATCTCCAGGTCATGCTGTCGCCCCGGGAGCTGTCCTATGCGGACCTGCCGAACAAGTCGTGGATCAACGAGCGGCTTGTGTTCACCCACGGCTTCGGCCTGGCCCTGGGGCCGGTGAGCGGCATCACGAAGGAAGGCCTGCCGGAATTTTACATCAAGGACATCCCGCCGGTCACGAGCGCGGGGCCGAAGGTGACCCGCCCCGAGCTCTACTACGGCGAGAGCCCGAACGACTACGTGATCGTGAACACGAAGACGAAGGAGTTCAGCTATCCTACGACGAACGAGAATATCTATACCGAATACTCGGGCCGCGGGGGCGTCCGGCTGACGTCGGTCCTGACGCGGCTCCTCTATGCCTCGTACTTCGGGAACTTCAAGATCTTCCTTTCGAGCGACGTGACCGGCGAAAGCCGGATCCTCTATAACCGCGCGATCATGCAGCGGGTGGCCGGGATCGCGCCGTTTCTGTCCCTTGATTCCGATCCGTACCTGGTCGTGGGCGACGACGGCAGGTTGTCCTGGATCATCGACGCCTATACGCATTCCGGCAACCTTCCCTATTCGAAGCCTCTCCGGGACGGCGTCAATTATATCCGGAACTCGATCAAGGTGATCGTCGACGCCTATGACGGAAGCGTCACTTTCTACATTGTCGATGAAAAGGACATCCTGGCGAGGACCTATGCGAGGGTCTTCCCGACGCTCTTCAAGCCCATCGCCGAAATGCGCGAGGACCTCCGGAAGCACATACGGTATCCGCGAGCTTTGCTCCAGATCCAGGCGCGGATGTTCAGCACGTTCCACATGACTGACCCGGCGGTATTTTATAACAAGGAAGACCTCTGGGAGATCCCGTCATACCGCCAGAAGACCATGGACCCCTATTACCTCATTATGAACCTCCCCGGGGGCAAGGCCGAGGAGTTTATCCTCCTTTTGCCGTTCACCCCGTCGAAGCGGGACAACCTGGCGGCATGGATGGCGGCTCGGTGCGACAACGAAAACTACGGCAAGGTCGTCGTGTACACCTTCCCGCGGGACCGGCTGGTATTCGGGCCGCGCCAGATCGATGCGCGCATCGACCAGGACTCCTACATCTCGCAGCAGCTGACACTCTGGGGCCAGCACGGCTCCGACGTCATCCGCGGGAGCCTCCTCATCATCCCCATCGAGGGCTCGCTCATCTACGTGCAGCCTCTCTATCTCGTGGCCACGGACAAGGGAGGGCTGCCGGAACTTCGCAGGGTCATCGTCGCCTACGGAAACGACGTGGTCATGGAAGAGACGCTCGAGGCCGCGATCCAGAGGCTGTTCTCCGGCACTTTGCCGAGCATGCGGATGGTCGAGAAAGGCGCGCCCGCAATCACGCGGCAGCCCAGAGAGCTAAGTTCCCGGGCGCTGGAACTGCTGCGCAAGGCGCGGGAGGCGCTCCGGAAAGAAGACTGGCCAGGATACGGGAAACACCTGAAGGAGCTGGAAGAAACGCTTCAGGAAATGACGAAGTAATCCCTCGCGCATCAGCGCTGGAACGGCAAGGAGTCTCATCATGATCATCAAGGCCCTCAACATCGGAACGCCGAAGCAGGAAGTGTTTCACGGCAAAACATTCGTGACCGGCATGTGCAAGAAGCCGGTCAGCGATCCGCGCGTCCTCACAAAGCAGGGCTTCGAGGGAGACGGCGTGGGCGACCGGAAACACCACGGCGGGACCGACAAGGCCGTCTGTGTTTACAGCCTCGATCACTACGCCTACTGGGCAGAGGTCCTCGGGATTGCCATGCCGGAGGCGGCGTTCGGCGAAAATTTTTCCGTTACTGGCCTTCAAGAGGGTAATATCCATATCGGCGATATTTTCAAGGCCGGCTCCGCCGTCCTTCAGGTAAGCCAGCCTCGCCAGCCGTGTTCGACGCTTGCCGCCCGGTACGGCAGGAGCGATTTCGTAAAGACCGTCTCCGATGCGGGCCGGACAGGTTTCTATTTCAAGGTGCTCCAGGAAGGAACGGTACAGGCCGGTGACATGCTCGTCCTTGTTGAAAAAGACAGCCGCCTCGTGACGATTTCGTATGCCAATCATATCTGGTATCATGACCGGAAAAACCGCGAGGGTGTCGGGAAGGTGCTCAGCGTGCCCGCCCTTTCGGAGGCGTGGGGGAAGTCGTTTCAGGAGTTGATGGAAAAAGCGTAATTTTTTTATCGGCTCATGCACTATTAACCACAGGCGACTTCGTCGCTCATGGTAAGACCAAATTCAAGATTTGGTTTTTATCCAGCCTGCATTTTTCTGCGTGTTCTGCGAAGCAGAACCCGTGGTTTCAATATCATTGGTTGCGGTCGGAGGCCGCTCTATGAAAAAGAACATGGTCTTTCTCGTCATTGCCTCCTCGGTCCTGCTCATACTCTTCTTTCTTTCCTCAAGAAATAAGGTCCCGTTCATCCCTGCTGATGATCTTCACCGGAGCATTGTGACGGCGGCCGACTGCGGGGAATGCCATGCCTTTGGCAAACGCGCGCCTTTGAAAGAGACTCATCCTCCGAAGGAACAGTGCCTCATCTGCCACAAGGTGAAGAGATGATGTAATCATGACCTTTTTAATGAGGACAAGCAATGAATCCGATC
>JAXIPA010000102.1:0-53962 GCA_045403145.1 Nitrospirota bacterium
GTCACCGCAAGCGACAGACACGCGATGCTCTTGGCCGCCTGCTCGCGGTTGATGAATATGAGGGAACCTATTCCTCTTGCACCACTGATGTAGGAACCCCCTATGCTACAACTACCTATCAATACGATACTCTGGGCAATCTTACCAAGGTGGTCGACGCAGCCAACAATTGGACCACGATACAGTACGATTCGTTCGGGCGTAAAGACTCTATGTTCGACCCCGACATGGGCCGCTGGGACTATACCTACGATAAGAACGGCAACCTCAAGACCCAGAAAGACGCATTGATCTCGCGAACGACTATAACATTTGATTACGATGAGTTGAATAGAGTAAAAAAGAAAGATTACCCGACGGGGACAGATGTAACCTACACGTATGACCGGTATGATGACGGAACAACGACAAATGCGATAGGCCGGTTAACAATTATGACCGACCCATCGGGTACGACAACATATCAATATGACTACATGGGAAGGCCGAGGACTACAACCAAGAGGGTTGACGGCGTCGATTATCCAGTGACAATCGGATATGTCAACGGCAGAATGGACAGTATAGCCTATCCGGACAATGAGGTTATAAGTTACGTCTATGGAGCCGGCAATGAGTTGACCGCGGTCCGGAACAACGCGACCAATTACGCGTATGGCATTTATCAAGACTACAATGCTCTCGGGCAACCGGGGATGCTTAGAAACAATAACTCCGTCAGTACAGGCTATACTTACCATCCACAGAACAACCGGCTCATCAATATAACGACGAGCAGCCCCACTCAAGCGCTCTTGAACCTCACGTATGATTACTGGGATAACGGGAACATTAAGAGCATTGCGGACAATCTCAACCCGGACATGCCCGGCATGACAACAGCCGGGTTGGCCATCAACTATACGTATTCACAAACCGAAACGTGGTATGAGCGCCATGGCCCCCATGCCGTCACTGAGACGTCCGACGGGAAGGTCTATAAGTACGATAAAAACGGCAATATGATCTCTGACGGAGAAAGAACGATTGCTTATAATTACGACAACATGCCGTCGTCCGTAACGCTGGGCTACGCGACAACGGATTTCGTATATGACGGCAATGGAGCGCGGGTAAAGAAGATAGATTCTGGCGGTGAGAACATTTATATCGGCAAGCTCTACGAATGCAGAGCCGGAATCTGCACCAAATATATCTTCGCCGGAGGCGCTCTCATAGCCCATAAAAGCGGCACTGACGTCATGTACTACCATCAAGACCACCTGGGAAACACGAGGGTCGTTACGGAAGACATTGTTCAAAACGATTCGCCTCAGATATCTTACTATCCCTTCGGTGAGATGCAATCGGAGACCGGGGGCACGTTCACGGTAACGCACAGATATACCTCACAGGAGTTCGATTATGAAACGGGGCTGTACAATTACAATGCGCGGTTATATAACCCTGCTCTTGGCAGGTTTATCAGCCCGGATACGATTGTACCTGATCCCGCGAACCCTCAGGCGTTAAATCGTTATTCGTATGTGCTGAATAACCCTCTTCTTTTCACCGACCCGAGCGGACATGATTCTGCCGCGAATTACGCGTACATTGATTTTTATTCTCAACCTGACAACGGAGGCCAATCCAATTTCTCGACCTACGATAGTTATAACTATTATAATTACTATGACCAGATTTCCTCACAACCCTTTGCAAATAACGCATATGTTCCGTATGACTCAAACGGTGGAGGTAGCGGCACAAATCTTGGCAACGCAGCTTATAATAGCGGCATAGCGTATGGAACATACGAGGTTGGATCAGCTATTGACGATGGTCTTTCAGACGCAAGTGGCGGTCACAGCGGACAAGATGGTTTGTTTGGAAGTTTTAGGGAGTATGCACTTGAGCGAGCAAACCAACAACTACTCGCTGGCAACAATGCTGCAGCGTTTATTGATTGGTGGGGCGGTAATTTCATATACGCAACCTTCCATCCTGAGTGGTATGAAGCTCCATTAATATTTTTGGGTATTGGCAGGATAGGAATTGAAGCTCATCATCTTTTACCGCGCGCGTTTAGGTCGTATTTCTCAAAGGCCGGTCTCGATATCGAAAAGTTTACCGTAAATATGGCGACAGATACTCACAGGCGCTTACCAAATGGGGTCCATACAGGATCGAATAACTGGAATAAAGCGTGGAGAGAGTTTATTAGACAGAATCCCAATGCAACATCTGAAGACATATTGCGCCATCTGGAACGGATGAAAAAACAATTTAATATTCTATGAGGTAGGTATGAAGTTTTACAACTTAGATAGTGAGGATAAGTATTATGCAGAACCTGCCGAAGGGACGGACTGGGAAAGCATAACTTGCTCTGTCCATGAAGACCATCGAAGGGCTGGTAAACGGATCGGTGATTTAAGAGTTGATTTACCATCATCTAAGGTACCTCACTTCATTGCGACAATCTTGGGCGACTGGATAATCACCGATGAGGTGGCTAAACTATTCGAGGGTGCTGGCTTTACAGGATATGAATTGAAGCCTGTCACTGTTGATAAGGTCAGGAGGGGAAATAAACAAGAGGTACCACAGCTTTGGGAATTAATTATCACGGGTCTGGGTGGAGATGCTCATCCAAAATCAGGAATTAATTTAAAGTATGAATGTAGCGCATGCGGATATAGTAAATATAGCGGTTTTACGAAAGGTTTGTATATTGACGCAACTCAGTGGGATGGGTCAGATTTCTTTTATGTATGGCCGCTCCCAAAGTTCGTAATTGTCGCAGAACGAGTCAAAAAGTACATTGAATCCCATAAATTGAAGAATTGCAAATTTATTCCGACTGAGGATTTAGTCAGTGTTGATGAAGAAGGCGAACTTAATCCTGGGATGCGTGTGCCATGAAGAGGCATCCGTTTTTTCCTACGTTGCACTAAATAGATCAGGCTTGTTGGTCACTTCCTGCCTGCATTTGATGATGCTGAGATCATTGCAAATCACACACTGGCCATGAACAAGCTGTGGAGGAATAATATGCCGTCAAAAATAGGAAGTAAGGCATTCATCGCACTTATGATTGTCTCACTCATATCACTACTGGTCAGCATTGCCCTCGCCGCTCCGGTGGAATATTTCTACGACGAGCTGAACCGGCTGAAGGAAGTGCGTTATCCCGACGGCACGATAATCAAGTACGACTATGACAAACTGGGAAACATAACGTATAAGGAAATGCTCAGAAACGGTCATACCCTTACGGTCCAGAATTCGCCTGCGGGGTTGGGCACGTTGACAAGTTCGCCGGCAGGCTTAAATTGCGGACAGCTTTGCACGGTCAAATTCAACCACGGCACCGGGGTGACTTTGACGGCCGATCCTGCGAACGGCTACGCTCTTACCGGCTGGTCAGTTGCGGGTTGCGGTCTGGCAAGCAGTTGTACGTTCACGCTGAATGCCGACACAATTGTTACCGCAACCTATGGCCAGATATTCGATATCTATATGACGGAGGTCAGCAGTCCTTCCCTTGCCGCGGTCAATGGTACGATTACGGTTCACAATACCGTCGCGAATTCCTGGGTCCAGGCCGCAGGACCGTTTCATGTGAAGTTTTATCTGTCCGCGAACAACGTCATTGCGACAACCGACACGTATTTAGGCGAGCGTCTCGTGAACGGCCTTGCCCCGGGAGCATCCGATACGGCGGACACGGTGTTGACCATTCCTGCCAATCTCGCGCCGGGCGCGTACTTCATCGGCGCGATTGCGAACCCAACCGGCGAGGTTACTGAAACGAGCCTGACGAATAACGCCATGGCGGGGAATCTTCTGACGACTTCATTGAGACCTGATCTCATAGTGACCGCTGTATCCGGTCCCGTGAGCGTGAACGCGGAGCCCACGATTTCCGTGTCGAGCACGGTAAAGAACCAGGGACTTGCGGATGCGGGTATTTTCGATGTGAGATTCTATCTTTCAGTCGACAGCGTGATAACGACGAACGATGTCTATTTAGGCTCCCGCACGGTCAACAGCCTTGGCGTAAACGCCGAGGAGACGGCCATCTCGACCGTAAGCATGCCGGTCAGTGTTACGAGCGGGACGTACTATATCGGAGCGATAGCGGATGCAGGCAATTTTGTTTCTGAGTCCCACGAAGCGAACAACTCTTTTGCCGGGACCCAGATTATGGTCTACCACGGCTACCCCGATTTGGTGATGACGGCGGTTTCCGGACCTGCCGGCGCCTATACCGGAAAGGCCATTCCCGTTACGCACACGGTTAAGAACCTGGGGTCAGGACCGGCCGGCAGCGGCGGGTTCTCCGTTCACCTTTACCTTTCAACCGACAACGTCATAACGCCAAGCGATACCTATCTGGGCAGCAGACTCGTCGATTTACTGGAGGCAGGAGCAGAGAAGACGTTCACGAACTTGGTCTCCGTTCCCGTGAGTTTGGCGACTGGGACATATTTCATCGGAGCGATTTCTGACGCTCAGGGCAACGCGAACGAATCTGACGAGGCAAACAATGCCTTTGCTGGAAACCAGATAAACCTGACCCTTATAGGGAATCACCTGATCGATGCGGGCGATATCCACACCGTGGCCCTGAAGCCGGACGGTACCCTCTGGTTGTGGGGAAATAACTGGGATGGACAGTTGGGGTTGGGAAATGATCCGATAATATACAGCACACCCACCCCGACACGGATCGGTTCGGATATCCCGTGGAATGCGGTTGCTCCAGGCGGCAAGCACACCACGGCTTTGAAATTGGACGGCACTCTCTGGGCATGGGGAGACAACGGGAACGGTCAATTGGGAGATGTTACGACAACAGATAGGTATTCACCAGTACCGGTAGCGACTACTCTTCCATGGGTCACGGTCTCAGCGGGCTATATTCACACCGCAGCATTGAAATCGGACGGAACCCTCTGGACATGGGGAGATAACTACTATGGTCAATTGGGAGATACTACGACAGCGTATAAAACCGCCCCTGTTCAGATTGGGACAGAATCCCAGTGGATGGCCGTTTCTGGTGGAGATCACCATACCATGGCTCTGAAAACGGACGGAACCCTCTGGGCATGGGGAGCCAACTGGGGTGGTCAGTTAGGTGACAGCACGATGGTAGATAAACATGTACCGGTACAGGTTGGGACGGATAACCAGTGGGTTGCCGTCTCAACGGGAGGTTACCACACCATGGCCCTCAAAGCTGACAGCACCCTGTGGGCATGGGGAACCAACTACGACGGTCAATTGGGAAATGGTACGCATGCCATCTATAGTTCGCAAAATATATCGGTCCCTCAAAAGATCGGGACTGACCGGTGGATTGCTGTTGCGGCTGGAAATTGCCACACCGTGGCATTAAAAGAGGACGGCACTCTCTGGACGTGGGGGTGCAACAGCTCTGGTCAGTTGGGATACGTTCCGGCGGTAGTAACGGAAAAATATTCGCCCAAACAGATAGGGACGGATAACCAGTGGGTCGCCGTAGCGGCGGGACGTGACCACACCCTGGCCATGAAATCGGACGGCACCGTCTGGGCATGGGGAGAGAACGTCCACGGCCAGTTGGGAGACGGCACAACAGTGAACAGATCTACACCCGTGCAGGCGTTCCTCAACATGTTCCCGCCCGTGGCGGATTTCACCGGATCTCCCACGAGCGACTTCGATACCATCACGGTCAATTTCACGGACTTGTCTACTAATGCACCTGCGTCCTGGCAGTGGAATTTCGGCGATGGAGCTACCAGTACGCTGAGGAATCCCTCGCATACGTATACCAGCGTAGCAAGCGCGGCGACCTATACCGTGACTCTTACTGCGACAAACAGTGCGGGATCAAGTATCGCGACAAAGTCAAACTATATAACCGTCCAGCATTGCCCGAACCTTCCGGTCCGTATTGCGGGCACGACGCCCACCTATTATTCCACGCTCCAGGCGGCCTACAATGCAGCGGGCAACAATGCCGTTATCCAGATGAGAAATTTGCCGTACTCGCAAAGCCTAAATGCAAACCGCACCGTAGCTGTAAGCCTGGAAGGCGGGAAATCGTGTGATTTTACAAACACGATCGGCGTTACCACGCTGCAGGGGTCGATCACGACAAGCACAAGCGCCGGCACGGTTACTATTAAGGATTTTGTATTAACGCCATAATTAGATATATAACATTCAGGAGGAATGGGAAATGAAAAAAGCATTTTTTTTAATTACTGGTCTGCTTTGTGTCAGCAGCGTCCTTTATGCGGCGAATGGAGATCTTATTGTAAACGGCAACCTCGGCGTCGGGACGACTGCACCAAGTGAGAAGTTAACTGTAAATGGAAATATTGCTTTGAGTGCCTCGATTAACAAAGCTGGTTTATCTGCAAATGCGGCTGGTTTATCTCGTTTGGGAATCAATTCGTCGGCCCTGCTCGGAGAAGATGATCATGCCAAACAGGGAGCATTTATAAGTTTTGATAGCCGCGCAGGCCAGCGCGCAGCGGCAATATGGGTCAAACTGCCGAATTCTTCTTTAGATACAGAAGTAGTTTCAGTAACGAACACCGGCAACGTCGGCATCGGGACGACGAATCCGCTACGCACATTAGACCTTGGCACAAATGGACAAATGACCTTCGGAAACAATGGACTTTATTCAACAGGCTCTCCTGGAACATTTTGGTATAGTGACAATTTAAGCTATGGAATATATAAAACTGCCGGCAGCTGGTCTGCTCCAAACTACCAGCAGCTTGCGCTTAGGTGGGACACAGGAATTACTATTGATGGCGGGAGTGCGTATGGGAAAAGCGGTCTCATATTACAACCGAACGGCGGCAACGTCGGAATCGGGCCGGCGAGTCCATTAGCAGGCTTGCATATTAATAGAGCTGGCACTTGGGGCTCCTTGACGATCCAAAACCAATACGCAGGCTCCAATACCCATTTTGATTATCCCGATGGTAAAAATTATATCAGAGGAACTACCATATTTGGAGATACCGGAAATAATGTCGGCATTGCGACATATAATCCCTTGTCGAGATTAAGCGTTGGGGGGGATGGTAACTCCCAAACTGCCATTTATGGCACCAACCCCGGAACCGGCATCCAAGGCTACGGCGGCATCGGTGTTTATGGTAGTTCGCCATCCGGTGGGGTAGGTGCTCTTGGTTACTACAATTGGGGCGTTATGGGCCAGGGTCCATCAGGTGGATATGATTTTTATGCTGCTGGCGCAGGTGTGAATTACGGCCCATTTACCGGCGCTCACGAAGTGAAGCTGTCGAACGATGTTCCAGCCAATATAAAGGCCGGAATGCTCGTCTCCGTGACCGGTGAAATGCAAATGAGAAAAGACGACACAGGGAAAATCAACATATCATCCACACTGCCTACGGTAAGACTCTCAAATATTGTGAACGACAAAGCCGTTTTTGGAGTTTTTGTCATGGAAACCAACTTGCGTGAGGAGCATTGGCTCAAGAAAAAGGTCACGGAAGGCGAACGATACGCGGCAGTCAATGCCGTGGGTGAAGGCCGGGTATGGGTTACGAACATGAGCGGCGACATAGAGCCGGGAGATTATATAACGACCTCGCCCGTACCGGGATACGGCCAAAAGCAGAATGACGATCTTCTTCATTCCTATACAGCAGGAAAGGCAACTGAAAAAGTGGATTGGAACAAGGTAACTGAGACCGTCGAATTTGGAGGAAAAACGTACAAGGTCTATTTGATCGGAGTAGTTTATACGAGCGGATAGGGCGCTCAGGTCAGTTCGCGAAAGTAACCGAGATCACTATAAAGAAAGCTGATTGATAAGAGCCATGACCATCTATCGGGATAGATACCGAAAAAATGGCCATGGCTCTTCGCATTAGTGGAGCCCCCTCCGGAGGCTCCCTCAATTAACGCGACCTCCCGCGACTTGACCCGTGCTACGCGACTGCGCTTGCGCAAGTGCCAGGCGCGGGTTGCCGCTTTCCTCCCCCGGCGGGAGTGTATAGACCGGGGGATTTCAAGTCGCGGGATTGAACTATCATGCTGTAGGATGGGGGGGGAGACCACAGTGTGAGCCATCAATCTGTCCGCGAAAACCACCGCTCTGAAGAATCTCGTCTATAAAACCTCAATACAAATTACAGCTAAAGTACTATTGTACATCTGCATAGCCGGTGATATCTTAAAAATAAGGGATAAATGATCCTACATTAGTTCAACCCCGTCCGAAAGTACGGGAGGGAGGAGACAAATCATGTTACAACGTAGAATGTTTCTCTGGTCAATCGTCTTACTGTTCGGAGCGTTATCTCTGACCGGTTGCGGCGGAGGTGGCGATGATGGAGCACCGGCCCCAGCATCAACGGTCATTGGGACTCTGGACCCGGCAATCCTGAATGCCGGCGGCTATTACTTCCAGGTTCATACGCAGACCAACCAGCCCGGCGAGTTGAGAACAAATATCACTGTGCCGGCAGGATCAACGGGAACGGTTACGTTTAACACCACGCTGACCGCAGCGCCTGGGGTGACTACAGCAGGGACGGGAATCGCGAGTCTGACTGTTAATGTTAACACGGGCGAAGTTACGGGCGCGTCCGTGACGGTTTCCAACCTGTCGAGTCCCGTTACTGGCGCACACATCCATAATCCTGCACCTGCGGGGCAAGCAAACGGCGCGGTTGTGATTGATCTTTCCAATAGGGTCACCACGGCTCCGGCACCAACGGTCATTGGGACCCTGGACCCGGCAATCCTGAATGCCGGCGGCTATTACTTCCAGGTTCATACGACGACCAACCAGCCCGGTGAGTTGAGAACAAATATCACTGTGCCGGCAGGATCAACGGGAACGGTTACGTTTAACACCACGCTGACCGCAGCGCCTGGGGTGACTACAGCAGGGACGGGAATCGCGAGTCTGACTGTTAATGTTGGCACGGGCGAAGTTACGGGCGCGTCCGTGACGGTTTCCAACCTGACGAGTCCCGTTGTTGGCGCGCATATCCATGCTCCTGCACCTGCGGGGCAGGCAAACGGCGCGGTTGTGATTGATCTTTCCACTAGGGTTACGGTCAACTAGGGTCAACACGGCAGCTGCGAGCTACGAGTCTAGCCGCGAAGGCGGCATGGGCTCTAGCGGAGTACTGTGATCCGTAGGGCTCTGCTTCTGTGAAGGTAAAGAATCGCCGAGAAGGCCAAAACCAAAAAGCCTCGCAGGCGCATGCGGATGAGTTGGAACTCAGAGGACAAATAGATCTGATCGCGCCGTAGTTGTTTAAACAAATAGTAAATAGAGACTCATCACGCCGTCCGACTCGCTGAGCTTCCGCATCGGGCGGCGTGTTTTTTAGAAGTGACGCGACTGCCTTACTTCCCGACATGCTTGACCGTCATTTCAGTATGGTTCAAGCTCAAATTTACGTGTCTTCTCTATTCACATGCGCATGTAAAACTCTGGATTCCCGATTGAAGCATTCACCCTGCACTCGCGCTGACATAAAGCCTGCATTCGCGCTATGCACTCATAATCGCAGGCCGCCGGCTCGTAAACGCTGGGCGCAGGCGGGAATGACGCAAACTAAATACGTTGAAGTATTGTGAGGGATTTATAAAACGGGCGCAATGGTTCCGTTGTGACAGGATGCGCAGGATGGGGCCACGCCTGTCGTACTCAGGAGAACAATGCTGCCGGTGAGGTTGACTCCGTGACAGGTTGTGCATCCCGACACGAGATCACGCCCGTACCGTCCGTGAAACGTTGCAGGGTTGTCCCTTCCGGCGAGCCAGCCAACAGGATGCCCGATGGAGCCGTCCGGTCCGTTGTGGCAGGCGAAACAACTTACCCTCGTGATGCCGCCGTCAAGGCCCGCGCCGTGGCACTGTGAGCAGAGCGTTGGGTCAAATGACCCGCTCACCGGCTGCGGATTCGTAGCAAGCGTCAATATATAGTTGGCGATGTCCTGAATGTCGGTCTGGGTAAGACCTATATGACCGCGCATGATGGGTAAATTCTGTACGGCACCATTGATGATGGGGATCGTGGCCGTCTGGATGTTCGGACCGATCTTCCCGGCGGCGTTGTTGCCGTGACAGGGCGCGCAGTGCAGTACAAAGAGTGTCGGGCCTGCGGAGGCGGGCGGCACCGATTTGATGAAGGTGCCGTGGAAATCAGGCGTACCGACGCTAATATGGCTTGCCCAGTTCTCCTGATGCCCCGCTTCCGGCACGAATGCCTTGCCGTTGTCAGCACCTTTGCCGCAGCCGGATGAGATAACGATCATCGCGAGAAGAGCAAGGCAGGTCATTATTTTTCTTATTTGTGACATCGTTTGCAAGTCCTGTTGTTCTGCGTTCCGTGACAGCGGTAGCAGCTTGAAGGATCGATCCTGCCGTCGATTCTGTGCTGGAACAGGTAATCGCCCCGGTGAGGCAGCCACCGCTCGGGAGATCCTGAATATTTTTCGCTCGGCTTCAGTTCATCCTTATACGCATGGCAGTCCGTGCAAAAAGACACCTTGTGGCAGGCATTGCACAGCCGCGACGACTGCGATGCGTAAAAGCGATGTCCGCTGATGAAATCCGCGCTGTGGTTGAACGTCGCTATCGGTTTCAGTGCTACGCCGGTATCGTCGCTGTGGCATTCGGTGCACAATGGTATGTCCGTGAGTTGAATGGGATGACTCTCCGGTATCTTCCTCTCGATCGCAAGTACGGCGACCGGCGATCCCCCGAACGTCAACAAGAGCGCCGTTAACGAAATTAACAATTTTTTCCTCGAATTCTCCCAGCCCATGTTATTTCCCGCCTTTATAACCATACACGAGGTTCAGGAGCGCCGTCGTATTATTAATGAAATCCGGCGTCTTGCTGTAGTCTATGCTGAAACCGGACGTCAGCGAGTCGTTGATCGTATAGCGAATGGTCCCATTCAGGGAATACGCATTTTTCAGATTGTTGAAGGCGCTGTCATAATCAAGATCAATCGCGTCGAGTGAAAGACGCCACTTTTCCAGTTTGGTTGTTGCATACGCCCTGGTCTCGACGTATCGAAGCTTTTCCACCGGGCCTTCCATCCTGTGGAAAGAGAGCCCGGTCAGAATGCCGCTCACCGTGGCCGAAACCTTGGCGCCGTAATAACCCGCATCACCCATGCCCCGGTAATCGTAATGAGCATAATCGGCGACGCAGCCCAGATTGTCGTTTATCCGGTAATCGACTGCCCCACCCGCTTTCGTAAGCTGTTCACCCGGGCCTAAAAAATCCGGCGAGAACACCGAAAGCGTCCGCGCGGAAAATGCATCGTCAAATCGAGATTGAATGAACAACGCGGACAGGATCAGTCGCTCCGCGGGGAAAATGCGAAGGTTATACGAATGCTCCCGCCACCCTTCTGTTAAATTGTTGTAGGAGGATTGTCCCTTGATCTCGACCTTTTTGACCGGAAGCAGCCAGATGTCCAAGCCGCCTTCTTCGCGAAAGCGATTGCCATCGTTGGCTTCCGTGAGAACGGAAACACCGAGTTCACCCTTGTTTTGAATTCTCTGAAATATCCTTCCGCCGTAGACTGCATCGCCGGCCCTCGAATCGAATTCCGTCTCAACCGGCGCCCCCCCGAACAGGGAAACTCCGGTACGAGGCGTAATCTCCCACCGTGTCGCGATGCCGTCTATTTGCTCTGATGCGATTCCCTCAAATACGAATTGCCTGCCTGCGGTCAGCAACAGCCTCCTGTCGGCATAAGGCGAGTACTTTAAAAAGGCATAGGTCAGTTCGTCGCGGGTCTTCTTTTCAAACTGCGAGGTCTTGAAATCGTGCCCGAGCCATCCCGAGAGATAAAGGTTTACCTGTCCGTTTTGAAGGTTTCTGCTTTCCAATTCAACGTACTCGTAGAGCGGCGTAAATCTGTTGTCACGCGCATCCTGGTAAAACTTGAGATAGGTTTTTGAGGTGAAGTCGTTTTCCGCGGCAAAGACCGGCGCAGCGAGAGAGAGGACCAAGAATAAAAAAGAGGGCAGAACTCTATGCATGGGGCGCGGCATTTGAAACATGACCGGTCTCCAATGTCATCTCAGCGAAAGCGTTTCAGATCCGTTCTTCGGAACAACGATGGTTCGGTTTAGAGGTGTGCCTCGACCTTCCAACACGGCGGATTCAGTTTTTTTGACGGGCCAGCTCGTCGAAGTTTGCCTTTTTGAGTGTTTCCACGACCCTGGATTGGGCCGTCGCCCACACGGGATGGATCGGACAATGCTTCGAAAAATCACACTTCTTTTTATCCACGAGGCAAATGTTCATGGCCGGTTTTCCTTCGATCGCCTCGAGCACGTCCAGTACGGATATCTCCTTCGCCTGCCGGGCGAGTGAAAAACCGCCTTTGACGCCTCGGTACGATCGTATTATCTTTGCCTTCACCAGTTTCTGGAGGATCTTGGCCAAAAAGCTTCTGGGTATCTTATATTCCTCGGAAATCTCGTTAACGAAACTGATCTTTTTGAAAGGCTGGCGGGCAAGATACAATACACTGCGAATCCCGTAATCACCCTCACGCGTTACTTGCATGGTTTTAGTATATCGAACCGGAGTCCGTTGTCAAGCAATACACTCCGTATTTTTTACCGCCCGTTGAACCGGTCTTTTGGAAGTATATTCCAAAATCTTTTATGCTATAATGACCATCGGGAGGTTTCATGCGTTCATCGTCCATCACGGCTCTTTTCCTGGCAAGTTGCCTTGTCCTCACGGTCTCCTTACCCTCCTCCCTCGTCCCCGTGGCCTTTGCCGGCAATAACGCAAGTCCGGGAAAACCGTCAATGCTTTCCTCTGTCGAGCTTGCCCGGCTGTCGGGGACTGCCGCGCTTTCCGGGACCGTTGCACCGGAAAGAGCCGGCGCCCGGGTCACGCTTTTATATGAAGGAAAAGAACATGCTGCGACGACGGTCGGTCCGGGAGGGAAATATGAATTCACCGCGCTCAGGGCCGGTATTTATACTCTCCAGGCGGAAGCCCCGGGGTACGCCGTCGACAGCGTGGAGGTGCGCATACCGGAAAATCAAAAAGCCGCGCAAAATATCAGGCTCCTTTTCGTCTCGTCCATTGACGGAGTCGACTGGGGCAGAGGGACTATCCGCGCCAAAGGCAGAGGACTATTTCCGACCGACGCCACGAATCGGACGGTGAGGTACGAACTGGCCAAACGCGCCGCGCTGAGCGAAGCTGAGCGAAATCTCCTCAAGATTATCGAACAGCTCAAGGTAGGCCCGAACCAGGACCTGAGAACAACAGCGGCCTCTTTTACAGTGCGGCTTCAGGGGTTCATCCACGGCCACAAAATCGTAGGAGAACGGGAACTGGACAGCGGGGTGGAAGTTGAGCTGGAGCTGCCTCTAACCGGCACGGCCGGATTGACCAGACTCCTTGCCGACTGACCCGCGCTGTCCGCAAAACAACACCATGGCGGAAATTCGTCCCCCCCTCTCCGTGAAGCTCTTCATCGGGATGCTGTCGCCCGAACCTGCGCTGTTTGACGCCTGCGCCGAAATACTCTCCCGTGCCTATGGTCCGCTCGATTTTTCGAGCGAGGTCATGCCCTGGGACAATACGGATTACTATCGGGACGAAATGGGACCGGGCATTGTCAGAAAATTTTTATTTTTTGAACCGCTGATGGACCCGGGGAAAATGCCGTCGATAAAAAAATTCACCGCGTCCCTTGAAAAAGATTTTGCCGTCCCTGCCGGACACATTGTCCGGCGGAGAATCAACCTTGACCCGGGCTACGTCACCGAAGCCAAGGTCGTGCTCGCGACCGCCAAAGACTTCGCGCACCGGATCTATATCGGCGAAAACATCTACGCGGAGGTAACACTGAGGTACAGCTTGAAAGAACTGAGTTTTGCACCTCTTGCGCATACATACCCCGATTTTAGTACGGCTGTCTATCTTGCGCTGTTCAACAGAGTCCGGGAAAACCTGAGAAGAAATCTCGGCAAGAAGAAGCGGCGATGATCTTCCAAATGAGCGCGGAATTATGAGCTGGGGGAGGATGCGGCGGCCGGTAATGACTTGCCGGACGAGGACGTCTCGACTGACAAGAAGGTTTTTGCGGACTGCATGGTGTCCGGGGGAATGAATTCACGAATCATCAGGTGGATGTGGTCGTAGGGCGTGATTTTCTTCTCGATGAAGCTGAAGCTGGCGTTGTTCCACGACTGAAACTCTTTTACCGACTGCCTGATTTGTTCATGGACCATCATTTCGATGACTTCGTAAGTCACCCTGCCCATCTTGAGCAGGATCACGCCCAAGGGTAAATGGATGTTCCTTTTTTGAGTTTTCAGGCTCTCCATCAATTCCTCGTCGGTGATCAACCCGTCCTCAACCAGAAGATCGCCGATTGCGCGCGAATACGGAGAAGAAGCCTGGAGAATCTTCCCACCGTGCACAAGAAGGGTGCCGATATTATTTCCGGACTCGATGACCAGTTCCCCCGTCCGCGCCCTGACACCGAGCAGCAGGAGAACGTCCCCGAACGTAAGGCCCAATAAATTGTTCTTCATGGAGTGCTATTTAATCATAAAAGGGAGGAAGTGTCAAACGGGATTATAACGGCCGTATTCGCGCAGAAACGGTCTTATCACGATGCTTTCCCATTGTCATGCCGATTTCAGTTTTACCTGCTGCGCTACGGCGCTGCCGTTGCCGTCCCGCGCTGCGGTCTCATCCGAACTCTCAAGAGCCGCTTTTACAATTCTGCCCAATTCTTTTGCCTTGACCGGCTTGTTCACATACTCAAAAACGCCAAGACTGAGCGATTTCAAATAGGTCTCTACTGCGCCGTACGCTGTAAGCATCACCACCGGAACTGACGGGAGCATCTGCTTCAACTGGACCAGAAACTCCAACCCGTCCATTCCCGGCATGCGGTAGTCGGTAATCACGAGGTCCACTGCCGTCCCCTCACGGATCGCACAGAGGGCGGACTTGGCGTCAGGCTGGGCGAGAACCTTATAGCCGAACCGGTTCATGATCTCCCCGAGACTCCGCAGATTCTCGAGTTCATCGTCCACCAAGAGTACTGTTTTCATGGGTTGTCTTCTCCGTCTCCGATGACGCAGTTCGTTGCGCCCTTACTCATAACTGTTACGTGCCTAATTTTCTCTTATCCCGGTATGAACGCCGAACTACCCACGAGAGAAACGTGTTTATTCCGAACATAATGGATTACATTGCAAATGAAGTGCCCTTGTATGAAGGCCTGAAATCAGGAAGTTAGAAAATGTCGAAGCCCGGAATCAGACAGTAAGAAAGGCAGGTTGACATTGAGCAGCAATGATAACCTGTTGATTTACAAGAAAAACTCAGTAGTGTCTAATTCTGGACAGCGAGTCGTTCCAGCCCACCGTGCAGGTTTTGCTGCGCAGCACCTGACTCCGCGCGCGTATCCAGTTGGATTCCATGCTTCTGGAGCTTGCTGTAGAGTGTCGACCGGGGGATCCGAAGGATTTTTGCGGCAAGGTGCTTATTGCCGTGACAATCCCGAAGGGTTTTGAGAATCAGGTCTTTTTCCGTGTCCCGCAATGACATCGTCTCATGGTTCTGTTGCTGCTCAACCTGTCTGTCCTGAATATTTTCAGGAAGGTCCGTGGGCATGATCTGCGTTCCTTTCGCCATGACCATGGCGTACTCAACTGCATTCACCAGCTCTCTGACATTTCCCGGCCAAGAATATCGAAGGAGAAGATCAAGCGCATAAGGCGATACGGACTGTACCCGGCTCCGCCCCTTGAAGCGCTCCATGACATGACTGATCAGGAGGGGAATATCGCTGGGCCGCTCGCGCAGTTCCGGAAGCATGATCGTGATGACGTTCAAACGGTAGTACAGGTCATCGCGAAAATGCCTCTTGGCCACAGCTTCCTTGAGGCTCACATTCGTCGCTGCAACCAGCCGGAAATCCACATAAATCGATTTGGTACCGCCAATCCGCTGTAAGGTGTGTTCTTCCAGGACCCGAAGCAGCTTTACCTGGGACGCGAGCGGCATGGTGTCGATCTCATCGAGAAACAGCGTCCCGCCTGCCGCGGCCTCGACCCTGCCGATGGTCCGCTGGATCGCGCCCGTATACGCGCCCTTTTCATGACCAAACAGTTCGTTCTCGATGAGGGTCTCGGTGAATACGCCGCAGTTTACCGCCTGGAACGGACCATCGCTCCGAAGCGAGTGGTTATGGATCGCCCTGGCCACGAGTTCCTTGCCCGTCCCGCTTTTTCCCTGAATGAGGACGGTGCTGTCCGACGGAGCAATGTTTTCGATTATTTCGCGGATGCGTTCAATCTTGGGGTGCGTTCCGATGATATCGTAGTTCTTCTTTAAGCGCCGGAGTTCACCCCTAAGCTGCTTGTTTTCCACGAGAGAATCGTAATAGGCGCGGGCCCGGTCCAGGATTTGGAGAAGGTGGGGCGGAGAATATGGTTTGGAAAGAAAATCAAAGGCGCCCATTTTCATGGCTTCCACCGCAAAATCGATGGTTCCTTTTCCGCTGACCATGATTACCTGGGTTTCGGGGGTGCGTGTCTTTATAGATTTAAGCAGCTCTATGCCGGTAATATCCGTGAGCATCAGGTCGGTGATGACGACGCTAAAGTCGTCCTGCAGCGCCTTGTCAAGAGCGATAGTGCCGCTTTCCGCGAGCTCGATCTGGTATTTATCGTCCCGGCTTACTATGCTGTGAAGGGAATCAAGCACCAGGGGTTCGTCATCAACAAGGAGCACCTTCGCTTTTGTTCTCATGTCACGGTCCCACCTTTATCTGTTTGCGCTATGTGACGTTCCGCAGCCTCAGCAGCTCCTTCACCCGGTATTTCAGATCGCCGGAGCGAAGACAGCGGTCAATTTCTTTGCTCATGGAGTTCCGGGAATATCTGCGGAACCGGACGATGGGATGCCAATCACTTCTGTCCCGACTCGGATTCAAACCAGTGTCATGTTACTTGTCGGAATATACCGGTAAAAACTTTAGCTTTTTGCGAGGGCGCTCTGGTAGCCGGACCACGGGCTCACAGCACCGATGCACCAGCAAATGATTTTTGCTTCTTCCTGTCAAGAAGCCGGCGGCAGTGTTATGACAAATTTTGTTCCCTGCCCGTCCTTGCTGGAAACGGCGATTTCGCCGTTATGCTGTTTGATGACATTATAGCAGATAGCAAGGCCGAGCCCTGTGCCCCGACGCTCTATCCTTTTCTTGGTGGTGAAGAAAGGCTCGAAAATTTTCGCAATGTCCTTTGCTGCGATCCCCGACCCCGTATCGGCAACCTCAACAGTAAAACGGGCCGGATCGCAGAAAGTCGTAAGAACGATGCTTCCTCCCGGCATCAAGGCATCAAGCGAGTTCTTTATCAGATTTTCAAAGACCCGGCGTAACATACGCTCTGATCCCATGACCAGTCTGTCCCGGTGTCCATAATGTCTCACTACCTCGATGCGGTTTTCAGTCATATGCTTTTCAAAGAGCTGCAGAGACGTTTCGATGACATGGCGGAGGTCCACAGGCAAAAAGGCATCTGTCTGGGGCCGTGAAAATTCGAGCAGGTCCTTCGTAAGCTCGGCAAGGTTATCTATACCTGTCTGGATTTTCTCCAGATATTCTTTTTTTGCGAAATC
Source organism: Nitrospirota bacterium (assembly GCA_045403145.1). Lineage (GTDB taxonomy): Bacteria > Nitrospirota > UBA9217 > UBA9217 > UBA9217 > JAJYKN01. The sequence goes on from JAXIPA010000102.1 coordinate 17,677, forward strand.
AGCAGGCAAGGATTCAAAGAGCAGATAGAGATAGTTGTTGATGTAATGGAGCGGGTTGTTTATCTCATGGGCAATCTCCGCAGCAAGCGTTCCGATCGCCGCCATCTTTTCGGACTGCGCCATCAGGTCTTTGATCCGTTTCTGCTCGGTTATGTCCCGAAAAACATGCACAGCGCCCCGGGGTTCCCCCGCTGCGTCGTAACTGGGGAACAGTGATACAGCGAATAGTGCCCCCCTGATTTCGACGGTCTGCTCCTGTTGCGCCTGCCCGGTGGTGAGAACGGGCGTGGAGGGTACGGCTGAGGGCGGCGGATACGCATGAATTACATCGGAGATGCGGACGCCGATGAGCTCGTCATAGGATTTTTGCAGCCGCGCGCTGAATGACCGGTTGACCCGAATAATTCTGGCGTCCCTGTCGAGGATGCAGATCATGTCGGGACTGGAGTCAAATATGTTTTGCCAGTCATCCCTGGCCTTGACAACCTGTTCGAACAACCGATCTGTTTCGGCGGGATTTTTGGGAAGGTCCGTAGACATAAAACATCCTTTTGGGCATATATGACTTAGTCCTTACAGGATTATAGCCAAGGTGGCGCGGATGTCAAGGAAATGACGAGCACGCTGCTGCCTGCTCGTTTGCCGGTAAAATCCCCCTCTGTCGGAACGGTTATAAAGCACCGTTTCCCGACGAAACGTTGAATAAACCCTTCTCCAGAAGCATAGCCGCCTAAAGATAAAGAACCTTGACATTTTCGTAACACATGTTACAATAACATCATAGGTTACATGAAGCATGGGAAACGGTGAACCACCGGGGAGGCGCAAATAATGAAACGCTTACTGCATACGATTGAAGATATGCTGGCGGCAACGGCACTTGCTGAATGGGGTTTGACAGAAGCGGCCAGAGATATGGTGAAAACGACCATGGCGGCGGAGAATGCGGGAAACGTCGAGGAAATTTCTGCGGCGGCGGCCTTCGCTGAGTCCGGCGAATACGAGACCGCGCGTGAACTCTCCGCAAGGAGATGGGGGAAAACTCGTGAGCTCGAAGTGACGCACCCTGATGATTGCCAGTACGGGGACAATGATCTCTGCTTTGTTCAGTCATAACGGTCAGGCACTCAATTGCGGCGCAGTGCTGTTGCCCCGGGATGAAAGGAATCTGAATGGCCCCATCAACGCAGGACAAATGGCTCATGGTTTTTTACAGCGTGCCGTCGAAGCCGGTCAGCAAAAGGATGAAGTTGTGGCGAAAGCTTTCGAAAGTGGGAGCAATCCAACTAAAGGGTGCGGTGTACATACTGCCTTATTCCGAAGAGCATTATGAATTGTTCCAGTGGATCATTTCCGAAGTGGTTTCCATGGGGGGAGACGGTTCTTTCATCCGCACAGGACGGGTTGAAACCATGGAAGATGAAGATATCCGGCAGCTTTTCAATCAGCAGCGGGAGAAAGAATATCGTTCCCTTGGTAAGAAGCTTGATGACTTGGAACGAAAAATACAGAGCTTCAGAAAAGGAACAAAAACGCAGGATGTAATCCGGATCTCCGATGCGTTTAACAAGCTCAAGAAGGACTTCGGGGACATCCGGACCATTGACTTTTTCTCTTCAGAGGCAGGAGCGGCCGTGAGCAAACGGATCCGGATGCTCGAGACCGGATTGAAAGAAATGAAAGCCAGCCCCAAAGGACCGGCAGCGGCAATGCCGATCGCGCCGAAGCGGGTTGAAGAGTACCGGGGTCGTGTATGGGTGACGCGCAAAAAACCATTTGTCGACAGGATGGCGTCGGCATGGCTGATCAGGCGGTTTATCGATAAAGACGCGGTCTTTCAATTTATTGACGAACGCGAACGGAACAGTCTCGGAAATGAAGCCGTGGTCTTCGATGTCCGGGAGGGCGATTTTACTCATCAAGGTGACTTGTGTACGTTCGAAGTGCTGATGCAAACATTCGGCGTAAAAGACAAGGCCGTAAAAAAAATAGCCGAGCTCGTGCACGATCTCGACATCAAGGACGGGAAATATGACAACTCTGAAACAAGCGGCGTAGAGGAAATCCTGTCCGGAATCCGAAAAACGGCGAAAAGCGACGCCGAAACAATCGAAAAAGGGATGGCAGTGTTCGGGATGTTGTATGCTGCAAAAAGCAGTTAGTCTTACAGTGCTGCAAGGGAATACGCCTAAACATTGAAAGCCTTCCCCTCTTCTTTACCTTTTACACAGACATCCTCCTGTTTATGTACGGCTGAAAAGGACTTCCATGTCATCAAATACGGTATCATTTCAACAGGCTTTCCGGTACTGGCTTAAACTCGGGTTCATCAGTTTCGGCGGCCCCACAGGCCAGATCGCCATTATGCACAAGGACCTGGTCGAGAAAAAAAAATGGATCGCGGAAGATCATTTTCTTCAAGCGTTGAACTTCTGTATGCTCCTTCCCGGGCCCGAGGCGCAGCAGCTCGCAACCTATATCGGCTGGCTGTTGAACGGCAGGTGGGGCGGCATCATGGCGGGCGGTTTATTCGTTTTGCCGTCCATATTTATCCTGTGGGCCCTCACCTGGCTTTACGCCACGTATGGCAGCGTGCCGGTTGTCGCTGCATTGTTCTACGGATTGAAACCTGCTGTTGTCGCCATCGTGTTTGAAGCTGTGTTGCGCATAGGCGAAAAATCGTTAAAAACAAGGTTTCTGTACTCACTCGCCGCCGCTGCATTCATCGGTATTTATGCCTTTAACATCCCCTTTCCCGTCATCGTTCTGTCAGCAGGGCTCGTAGGATATATTACTCGCGTCACTCCCCTGAACCTTGGGGCGGCGCACTCCCCTTCCCCTTCAATCACGCTGAATAGCGACGTTCGTCGCGGATGGCTGCGCGTCGCAAAAGTGCTCGCTGTTTTCCTCACCCTCTGGGCACTTCCGATCCTTATACTCGGGCTTTGGCGCGGTTGGAGCGACATCTTTATCGACATCGGCATCCTCTTCAGCAAAGCTGCCATAGTGACGTTCGGCGGCGCCTATGCCGTGCTCGGCTACATCGGCCAGCAGGCGGTGGGCCACTATCATTGGATCATGCCCGAACAGATGATGGACGGTCTCGGACTGGCTGAGACGACTCCGGGCCCGCTAATCATGGTGAACCAGTTCGTGGGATATCTCGCGGGATATTATCATGCCGAAGGACTCACCCCGGCCCTTGGCGGTGCAATCGGCGGTCTTCTCGCCACGTGGGTCACGTTTATACCTTCGTTCCTGATGATATTCCTTCTGGCTCCCTACATTGAGACGCTCAGAAAAAACGCAAAGCTCGGATCAGCCCTGTCGGCTATAACCGCCGCCGTGGTCGGCGTTGTCCTGAACCTTGCTGTGATCTTCACGTACCACGCGCTCGTGCCGGACAAAGGCGGTTTCGACTGGTATGCCCTCATTGCGTCAGTCGGTGCTTTCATCGGCATGCAGCGTTTCAAATGGGGAATGATCCCGGTTATCATCGGTTCATCGGCAACAGGATTTGTCTGGACAATGGCAGTTCATTAAACAAGGAGGTTTCCATGAAACAGGTGGCTGAAATGGCGGTAAATTTTATGGCGGCATCGGCGAGGACCGCCCCCAAGGCGGGAGGAAAGGATTTTCTCGAAATCGTTGTCATCACGAAAGAAGAAGACTTGAAAAAGATTGCCGATGCAATGAAGGAGTACGCGTCCAAGAGCACGAACGAGGCTTTCTGGCTCCGGGACGCGTCTAACATCGAAAATTCGCAGGCGCTCCTGCTCGTTGGCCTTTCCAAGCCCGTGACCGCCGGATACGACTGCGGAGGCTGCGGTTATCCCACCTGCGCCGAATTCAACAGAAATAGAGCTCTGAAAGCAAAGGAGATGGGATATACCGGGCCGCACTGCGTTATGAGGATGATGGATATCGGCGTGGCCCTGTCTTCAGCCGCAAAGACCGCGAGTATCCATAATGTCGATAACCGGGTTCAGCAGCGCGTGGGAGCGGCAGCACGGGCTTTGGGATATATTCAGGCGGAGGTGGCCATGGGCATCCCCGTCAGCATCGGCGGCAAGAGCATCTACTTCGACCGCCAGGCCACGGCCAAACATTAACAGAGAGCGTGACCATGAGACCACTGCTTTCACCCTTCGCTGCATTGTGCACCGTTGGCTTCTTTGCCAGGCTGTCCTATGCCTTGGCGAGAAGCCCGGTGCTGCCCCTTTTCGCTCTTTATCTGGGCGCAGGCCCCGAAGCCATCGGCCTTGCTGTAGGCATATCAACGGTGACGGGCATCTTCTTCAAACTCCCGGCAGGCGCGCTTTCAGACATAATCGGCAGGAAGAGGACCATGCTCATCGGTCTCCTGTTCTTCGCCTTCATGCCCTTCACCTATCTCTGGGTGCATAGCTACTATCCATTGATCATCATCAGGTTCGTTCACGGACTCGCAACGGCAATATACGGTCCCGTATCCATGGCGGTGGTCGCAGATGTGGCAGGCGCGAAAAAGGGCGAGATGCTCTCCTGGTTCTCCTCCATCACGATCATCGGAAACCTGCTCGGTGCGCCGCTGGGCGGATTCATACTCCATAGCGCAGCCGGAGCCGCCACCCCTGCCCTGCCGGAATTCCAGAGAGCATATCTGATGAGCGGCGTCTCCGGTGTGCTGTCGCTTCTTTTGGCCTTCGCCATATTGCACGGCAAAAACGGGGAAGCCGGGAAAGGGCTGAAAGAAGCGTACAAACGATTTACCTCAGGCATCAAAGAAGTAATGAGCGACAAACGCGTCGTCATCACGTCGGCCATGGAAGGACTTCAGAACCTCACGGTGGGCGCGCTCGAAGCGTTCCTTCCGATCTACGCGGTAACCAGGGCTGGATTGAATGAATTCCAGGCAGGACTTCTCTGGGGGACTCAGGTCGTGGTGACCATCATTTCGAAGCCGGTGATGGGGCGGACTTCCGACCGGTTCGGAAGAAAACCATTGATCGTGGCCGGAATGATTCTCTGTGCAGGGGCATTCGGGGCCATCCCTCTCCTGAAGGGCTTTTATACTCTTATGATCGCGGCAATATTCTTCGGTTTCGGCGAAGCCTTCGTTACATCCTCATCCGCGGCCCTCGTGGCTGACGTCTGCAAGGAAAAGCATTTCGGCACGGCCATGGGCACCTTCGGAACGATCTTTGACATTGGCCACGCCTCAGGCCCGATTCTCGCGGGCTTGCTCATCGCGCGGTACGATTATCTTGTATCGTTCTGGATACTGTCGTCGATCCTTGTTGTCGCGATCCCGGTGTTCATAACAATGGTAAAAACAGAAAAGAACGTCACGTAATCGTTGTCATCGACCGCCTGAATATCGAGATGGTGCAAAAAAAAGAGCCGGGGATCCGCCACGGAAGTCCCCGGCCCGGTCATGGCCGTTTCTCGAAGTTTCTTATTGATGTTTATCGGCCAACGGGCCGGCGTTACTTAACCTGCGTCGTCAGGAAAATCGGCAGCGTCATATGAGAAATCTGGTCCTGGAGCGCTTCTATGCCGTCGATATGTTCGTCTTCGTCATTCAGGATGTGTTCCAGCACTTCGCGCGTGGCAAAATCACCCACTTCTCCCGCCAGTTGTATTCCCGCATTGTATGACTTGATGGCGCCTTCCTCCGCGTTATGGTCATACTCAAGCTGCTTGGGAACTTCGCCGCCGATGGATATTTTTTTCAGATTCGTGACTGTGGGAATGCCTTCGAGGAAAAGTATCCGCCCGATAAGCTTTTCCGCGTGCTTCATCTCGGCGATTGCCCGTTTTTCAAAATGTTCGTGCAGCTTCACGTAACCCCAGTTCGCGCTCATCTCGGAATGCACCATGTACTGGTTGATCGCCGTCAGTTCGTCGGCAAGCAGCGAATTCAGCGTTTCGATCAGTTTCGGGTTTCCTTTCATGATGTGACCTCCTTGGATATTATATTAAGCTTATGAATCCGCCTCAGCAGCGGCGTCACCATGCCAATATTGGATATAAGTGTAGCAGGCTTCTTGCCGAAGTCAAGATATCGCATGCACGAAAAAAAAGGGCGGTCATTGCTCCGCCCCTGAAATTCCGCATCAGTACTCCGAATCAATGGCAACCCGTTCGTTTGTTGATGCCCTTGACGGTGCAGGTTCCCACGTCGCACCCCGGGCAATGCCCCTGCTTTTTCCAGACGGAGCGGTAGAGAAGATAAGCCGCTCCACTAAGAATGAAAATCATAACTATTATGTCCGTAAGCCCCATTTTATCCTCCAATCCCCAGCAACCTGCCTCCCTGGTATATAGCGAACGCCACGACCCAGGCCAGGACCATCTGGTACGCGAACGCGATGCCGAACCACTTCCAGGTGCCGAACTCCTGTTTCATGGCGATGGCCACGACTATGCAAGGCATGTACAATAAGACGAACGTAATGAAGGCATAGGCGCTCAAGGGGGTAAACTGTCCCCGGATGACTTCTCGCAAAGGCGACCGTTCTTCCTGTTCTTCCGTCGATTCGTCGGCAGACATACTGGAAATGCCGAACCCCGAAACGACGTTAACAGCGGAATCGCGGACAGCACCGGCAAAGCTCGTCCCTATCTCCTTAAGGTCCTCGGTCAAAGTCGGCGTCGCCTTCTTTTCTTCGTCGCCCGCCTTTGGTACGTAAATCTCTCCCATGGTCCCGACCACGATCTCTTTCGCGATGAGGCCCGAAACGAGCGACGATGCAGCCTCCCAGTTTCCGAAGCCGAGGGGTTCGAGTACGGGAGCGATCACCTGGCCCATCCGGCCCAGGTAGGAGTCCTTCTTGTGCTCCACGCCCCAGGGTAGATTTAAGAGGAACCAGACGAGGATCGAGACGGCCAGAATATAGGTTCCGGCCTTTATCAGGAAGTGTTTGCCCTTCTCCCACGTGTGGATCATGAGGCTCCGGAACGAAGGCATGCGGTACGGAGGCAGCTCCATGATGAACATGGGCGCCTCGCCCTTAAAGAGCGTTCTTTTGAAGATGACCCCCATCATCACGGCAAGAAGGATTCCCATGACATAGAGCGACCAGAGGACCGTACCGGCGTGTGCGGCAAAGAAGACGCCGATGAAGACGACGTACACCGGAAGCCGCGCCCCGCAGGACATGAGCGGGATGAGAAGGGCCGTCAGGGCCTTGTCCCGCTCGTTTTCAAGCGTTCGTGTAGCGTAAACAGCCGGTACGTTACAGCCGAACCCCAGAAGCATGGGGATGAAGGATTTCCCATGCAGTCCCATGGCATGCATGGCCCGGTCCATCACAAACGCGGCCCGTGCCATGTAGCCGCTTCCCTCAAGGAAGGTGATAAAAAACATCATGGCAAAGATCACGGGCACGAACACGAGCACGAAACCCACGCCGGCGATGATGCCGTCGGTTGCAAGGGAGACCATCCAATCCGATGCGCCGATGAAACCGAGTACAGCCTCGGTCCACCGTTTGAACGGCCCGGCGGCCATGGCGTCGATCCAGTCAACGAAAGGCGTTGATACGTCAAAAGTAAACTTGAACATGAGCCACATGGCAGCCAGAAAGATAGGAATGCCGAAAAAGCGGTTCAGCACAAATCGGTCGATCTTTTCAGTCAACTCCGTTCTTCTAGTTTCCGGCCTCCGCAGCACTTCACGGGTCAGCCCCGCGGCCTGCGCATAACGCGCATCAGCCATGAGAGTCTCAATATCGGACTCGTGGGCCTCTTCGAGATGCGCAGTCGCCTGCCCTACTGCTGAATCAACGTTCTTCAGATCGATTTCCTTCAAGACCTGCTCATCGCCTTCCATGATCTTGAACGCAAGCCAGCGTCTGGGATACCGTTTAACAAGCCCTTTATGCGGGCTGATTATTCTTTTTTCGACAGCCGATGCCGCGGCCTCGATGTCTTCGCCGTAGCGCAGTTCCTTGGGCCGTCGCCGCGACGGGTCGCCGGCCGCTTCCAGCGCAGCTTCCAAAAGATATTGCAGACCCGACTTTTTCGTAGCCACAGTCGGGACTACGTTCACCCCGAGCATCTTCTCCATTGCCTTTACGTCGATCCGGTAGCCTTTCTGCTCCGCCTCGTCGTAGATGTTTAAAGCCATGACCACGGGGATGCCCAGTTCCAGAAGCTGGACAGTGAGATACAGATTTCGTTCCAGATTGGTGGCATCCACGACGTTCACGATCACGTCGGGCCGCTCATGCACTAGGTAATCCCGCGCGATGATCTCTTCCTGCGTGTAGGGGCTCAGGCTGTAGGTGCCCGGCAGGTCGACAAGCTTTATCCTCCGGTCTCCATATTCGAACTGTGCTTCCTTCTTTTCCACGGTGACGCCCGGCCAGTTGCCTACATGCAACCGGGTGCCTGCGATGGCGTTGATAAGGGTCGACTTGCCGGAATTGGGATTGCCTGCCACGGCAATAGTAATAGTTTTCAAACTTTTAATCGTGAGTCTTGAGCTTTCGCTCCTGACTTCTGGCTCCTGACTACTGACTCCTGCATTCATCCCACCACCTCCACCGCGATCCCCTCAGCCTCTTTTTTTCTGAGCGAGAGGTTGTAGTTCTTGATCGTCACTTCGATGGGATCGCCGAGAGGCGCGATCTTTTCCACCATTATCTCTTCACCCACGAGCACCCCCATGTCCATGAGCCTGCGCTTGAGCGACCCCAAAGCGCCCATTTTCGTTATTTTCCCCTTCTCACCGGGCTTCAGCATTGCCAGATTCATTTCTCAGTCCTCCTTACCATGATTTTCATCGCCATGCCGCGGCCCATGGCAATACGCGATTCGTCCACCTTAAACAGGATTGGCCCGCGGCCTTCATTGTTCAGAACCTCCACAATTTTGCCCGCACGCACACCCATGTCTTCTACGCGGTCCTGACAGCTCCTGGCTGCTACGCCGGGGGCGTGGCAGCCGCTTTTTACTTCGACTACTTCTGCGCGTTCATCGGCGCCCAGCAACCCAAGTGGCATCATGGCTTCTCCTCCTATAATCTCCACGTGATCCCCGCAAGGACCGTATAATCCGTCTCGGCCCTGTTCAGCCCGCCCTTGACGCCAAAATCAAGATCCATATGTTCGCCCGCAGCATAGACAAGTCCGCCGAGTACAAAGGCCGGATTCACATCGGATGTGACGTCAGGATTCCGTTCCATACCGATATTCGCGACAACGTTCAAGTCCTTCGAGACGTTCACCTGTGATGCAAAAGAAACATGCCAGATGTCTTTTCTGTTGACCTCTTCGTCCCCCTGAAGTTTGTACTCGTTGCGGATGTATCCCACGTTGAAATGGAACGCCCAGGGACCGGCCTCCTTGGTTGTGATCAGGAACGTGCTGTATGAAATTTTCCCGTTGCCGAGCCCCTTTTCTTCGTCTCCCGTGGGGAGGCCCACGCCCGGCTTCACCGCTAGGCTCAGTCCAGCTTTTTCATAAATACGTGCTTTTAACTCAATCGATGCATCCGTGAACCCGCGCACGGTGCTGGTTGTTGCACCATCATCGACCGTAATGGAGATGTAAGGCAAACCGAACACAAGATCTATGGTGTCGCTCAACCCATAGGACAGGAATGGAACCGTCGGCACCTCGAAGCCCTTCTCGGTGATGCCGTTTTTCTTGTCGATTCCGTATTCGCCGATGAATTCGAACTGCATTTTCCCTTTTCCCTGAGTGCCCGTGTCGTCCGTGATGAGGGGATGGGCGGCAAAGGCCGTCCCCGCCGTCATGATTGCAACCATGAATCCGATAATTAAAGCAACCGCTCCAGTCCTTTTACGCATTCCTTGCTCCTCCTTTTGTGTTTAAGCAATTCAAACACTCTCTCAGCGTGCATACGCCGCATGAGTGGTACTGATAAACGGGAAGATTCATCGACCGCGCCGTATTCATCACTTCCCTCTTTGCGCGGTGCGACACCTTGTTAGTAAAGATCACCACGGCATCCACATTTTTCACCGTTGACGTCATCCCGACGGCGGAGGTATTGAACACCTTGAGGTCAATGCCGACCTTTTTCGCCTCGCTTATATAATGTCGCTCAAGCCGGTCCATCCCTCCGATGAGTGCCACACACATATTTGTCCTCCCCTCTCCTTATTGGTATTGATTTTCAATTTCAATTTAAAATCAAAAAAAATCTTTTCCTGGCGGAGACAGCCTAAAGAATTTGCGCTTCTCAATGAGGACGGCGGCCCTGTCCGTCCCGGCCAGGTCGTCAAATTCCCTTGAGACCGGGTCAATACTTCACGGTTATGCCGGTCACGTCTTCCTTGGTCATCTCAGGCCATCTTTTCAGCACCCAGTTGCCCACCCATGCCTTGAACATATCCAGGTTCTTCTGTCGCTCTGTCTCGTCTGCGCCGAGATGCTGATACATATTCCCCGGCTTTTTGTCCTTGGTGTTCTTTCCATCGTCAAGTCTTCTCATGAGTGCTCCGGTATCTGGCCAGGCGGTAAACTGGACCAGATGGGCGTAGCTGTCCATCTTGGGTCCTTTGGACAGGGAGACAAATTTCTCCTTCTCCTTTTTAAAATCCCCGTACTCGGGCGCACCGCTCCCATGACAAGCCGCGCACAAACGGTCAAAGACGGCCTCGATGTGGGTCGTGTACCTCACCTCCTGTGCGTTCACATCCAGGGAAACCAAAAACAGCATCGCTGCCGTAAACAGTATTGTCTTTTTCATTGACAGTTTCTCCATTTTTCCTTAGTGGTATTGATAATCATTTTCATTATGATGCCCAAAAAAGACGCGCCCGCCTCCGGCACGTCATTCCCCACCGTCCCTACACCTTTTTTACGAATATTTCCTTCGTGATGTCCTTGTCCACTGCGATCATGGTTTCGCCGAGCTGAAGCACGTACGACGGCCTTTTCTGGTGGAGCTTGACGATGCTGCCCGGGACCACGCCCATGGCAGACAGCCGGTCGAGACGGGAGTGAGAGCCGGGAGTGATAAAAACGATCTTGGCCTGTTCACCGGGAGCCAGGTCGGCGAGTGGCGCGACCAGCGGCTTCATCTCTTGACGAAACATGGAGCAGCATTCGCCCCGCGGGATCGGTTTGCCGTCCGGCGAGTTCGGCGGATGGCCGAGCAGGGTACAGACGCTGTCCGTCACTTCGGGGGACAGGATATGCTCGAACTTGCATGCCTCGGCTTCGGCGCCGTCGAGCGCGAAAAGGTCAAAGAACATGCGAAGTGAGAGCCTGTGTCTCCGCACCAGCTCCCGCGCCCGCTTTTCCCCTTTGGAGAGAAGTTCAACAGTCTGCCCCTTGATGTCGAGCCATCCATTCTTGGCCAGGTCCGTAAGGATATTCCCGCAATCCGGGATGCTGCAGCTCTGAACGATCTGGTCAAGGGTCAATTTCCCCTCCTCCCGCAACGTCCAGATTATCTCGAACAGCTCATCTTCTTTTTCGATCTCCGGCAGAACGCACAGCGCGGGATGACCGGCTTTTCCTTCAATGGTATCTAATCTTTTATGCTCTGCCATAGTTTCTCACTTTTGGATTGGCGATTGTTGATTTATGATTGACTTTCAATCGCCAATCAACAATCAATAATCTCTACAATGCGACCTTCAATGTCCTCAGCACCCAATTCAGCGCCCCTCCGACTGCGAATGCGAAGGGGAAAATGAATGCAACCATATAAAGAGCGGCCTTCATTCCCCGCTCCTTCACCATCATGAAGAAGTTGGCGATGCACGGCACAAAGAGGGTAATCACTACCAGGCTCACGACGACCTGGATCGGGTCAAGCAACCCCTGTTTCTGCATCATGAACAGCCCGGCCGCGCCGTAATCCCTGCGCAGAAACCCGATGACGAACGCCTCGGCTGCCTTGCTCGGGAGACCCAGGATGCCGACAACCAGAGGGTCCGTCAGTTTCTGGATATACTCAAGCGCGCCCAACTTGTTACCCACGAACAGGATGAAGGTCCCGAGAATGAAGAGCGGAACCGCTTCCTTGAGATACCACTGCACCCGGGCGAGGGTTTTAATAACGATATTCGTGAGCTGCGGCACCCGTATCGGCGGCAGTTCAAGCACAAAATCAGACGGATCGCCGGGGATCGCCTTCGCGGCAAGATAGCCTACAAGCAGCATCACCAGCACCACCGTCCCGATCCATATCGCCGTCGCAAAACCGGAGATACCCGATACCATGCCAAGTACGACTCCGAGCTGCGCGGAACAGGGCACCCCCAGTGCCAGGAGCAGAGTCACCAGAATCCGCTCTTTCTTGGTTTCCAAAATGCGCGTGGTAAGCGTCGCCATGGTGTCGCACCCGAGTCCCAGCACCATGGGCAGCACGGCCTTGCCGTTGAGACCCATGATCTTGAATATTTTATTCACCATGACCGCCAGTCTCGGCAAGTATCCCGAGTCTTCGAGAATGCCGAAAGCAATGAAGAAAAATCCGACGATCGGCAGCACGATGGCAATGGCATAGGTGAGCGCCATGGTGATCAGGCCGTAGTCGCCGATGAGGAGTTCCTGGATAAACGGCACCGGGAAAAGAAAGGTTATGATTTTCGTCGCCCACGGGTTCAGGTAGTCGCCGAACACCGTCTCTTCCAGGAACCCGACGGCGTCCCCCGCTCCAAGCACACCCACAAACTGATAGACGAGGTAAAGCACCACAAGGAGCACCGGCAGGCCGTACACGGGGTGCATGGACAACCGACCGATATGGAATGCAAGCGTGGACCCTTTTCCCGTCTCGTGCCGGGTCATGACCTGTGCCAGGATCTCGTCCGCCTTTTTCATCCGCTGCTGGTTGATGAGATAACCGAGCGAGTTGTGGTATTTTGCCTGAATGCTCTGACGGATGTTGTCGATTTCCGCGATGACGTGGTCCGCAATGTGGGCATGAAGCCAGGCCTTGAGGCTCTCGTCGCCGGCAAGGAGCATGAGCGACAGGGCGCGCTGCGAAATATTCGCTTCCGGCAGCAGGACGGAAATATCGCGCACACCGGCCTCGATGCCGTCGTCGTACCGGACGCGCAGAGGAGATTTGTTCGGGTTCGTCAGGCTTTTCAGGAGCTTGTCGATCCCGCTCCTCCGGGTTGCGACGGTTTTGACCACTTCGATTTCGAGGATTTCCGAGAGCTTTTCCTGGTTGACGGCTATGCCGCGGCTTCTGGCCTCGTCATCCATATTAAGATCAAGAATGAACGGGACTTCCATCTCGGCGAGCTGCAGGGTGATCAGGAGGCCTCTGCGCAGGTTCTTCGTGTCCGCAACCTGGACGACAACGCCCGCCCGGTCCGAAAGCAGCATGTCCCGCGTCACTCGCTCGTCCTCCGACATGGGCACCAGGCTGTTGACCCCAGGAGTATCGATGACCAGGGAGCGGGTCTTGTTCAGGACGGCGTTGCCGTAAGTCACCTCGACGGTGGTTCCGGGATAATTCGAAACCGTAACGTATTTCCCGGTCAGCAAGCCGAAGAGCGCGCTTTTCCCGACATTCGGGTTGCCGATTAAAAGGACCTTGTTCAGAGTGGAGTCGCGGTAGCGTTCCCCGTCGTTGGAACTGTGGTCGTGCAATTGATAGACCTCCGAACTGATAATTACAAACAACAAACCCAAATCACAAATAAAATCCAATTGTTAGTGCCATATTCCAAACTGTTTGATGGCTTGATTTGGAATTTATCTTTTATTGAGACTTACAATTTTTTGCGGTTCTGACAGTGAGAACACAGACCGTAAAGCTCCAGCTTGTGGCTTTGAACCTGAAAATCGTTTTTCCTGGCCACGTCCTGCTGGAGGGCCTCGATACGCTCGTTCTCGAATTCAAGGATCGCTCCGCATTTCGTGCAGATCAGGTGGTCGTGGTGATTGTTCGAGGACTTATACTCATACCGGGTAAACCCGTCCTCGAACCGTCGTTCCTCGGCCAGCCCCGCCTCGGCCAGCAGCTTCAGTGTCCGGTACACGGTGGCATAACCGATGCCGGTATGGTTTTTCTTCACGAGGAGGTACAATTCCTCCGCGCTCAGGTGCCGACCGGCATCCACAAAGATCTGCAGAATCTGGTCACGTTGGCTCGTGGACCTGAGCCCCTGGCCGGACAGATATTCCGTAAGTTGTTGAACGGCGTTTCGGGTCATAATTGATATTGAAAACCATTTTCAATATGACAATCTTATACCATAAGCTCCGCGCTTCTGTCAAGACTTTTTTTACCGGCACTTCATTCGTAGCGAAAATGCGGTTCAGAAAAAAAAGGCCGTCCCACATTGGGACGGCCTTGATGTTATCACTCTGCCTATTCTCATCAAAACTGAACTTGTTTGTCCCTCTCCTGGTTCCACCTGACCCAGTCATCCAGATCGGCCTTTGGATCGAAATCCTGCGGCTTCGAGGGCTTACCCTCCGGTGAGATGGTGATTTGCTGCATGGACTTCACGATGGCGGTCCATTCCTCCATCGATACTTCATGGACGGGCGGCGGGACTTCATGCGGGCCGGACACCTCGTGGGGTTGGATCGCCTTGTCGACCGGCTTCGAGGCATCGCGCGGAGGATTGGCAACGTAAACCTCTCCGTCGTACACCTTGACGAGGGCGCTCTTGTCGGCTTCCACGTTTACCCGGTACACCGTCCCGCGCACGCCTGCAACGGCATTTGACGTCTTGACCTCCACCGAGGAATCGGAGGTGGTAAGCTTCTTCACATTCGCCCAGAGCTTGCCCGCGGACAGGTCGACCTTCACGTTTTTACTGTCCGTTCGTTTATTGAATGCAAGCTCGTTCATTTTGACATGAGATTTTTCCGCGAGTCTCATGACGGTCCCGTCGGGGAAACGTATTTCAAGCCGGGACTTTTCGGCGACCTTCACTTCATGCTCTTTTTTAAGATGATCGCCCTTTTTCAAAACGCGGCCGGATTTGGAACCCGCGGAGTATACCCGGGCAGCCCCCTGCGCCATCGTCACCACAGCATCGTTTCCGCCTGATTCCCCGGCAATTACCAGGGACGCCCCGAACACCAGCGTCATGATTGTGACAAGAGCAAAATCGGCGTAACGTTTCAGCATGGGATCATCCTTTCGTCCACTGTTTCGCGGTTTACTTGCCGACGAACTTTACCATATCTCCCTGTTTGAAGCCCATGCCGGACGTGGTTAGCGCTACAGACATATCCGCCTTATCGCCGAGGTCATTTTGCTGAACAATAGCCTGGCCGACTTTATCTTCTGTTGCTCCTATTTTTTGGTGCGTATCGGGGTCAATAATATCTTCTCCTACATGGTACACATCAAGTTTGTCGCCAACCTTCAAGCCCGTTTTTCTGCCGGCGTTGATATAGATTTTATTGCCGGCGACCTTGGCGATCTTGCCTTTCCAAGGCTGACTTTCAAGTTGTTTCATCATGTTAACCATGGCTTTCGCGAGAGCATCCCTGAGCGCTCCATCGCGGAGATCGGTATCATAAGCCGCCTTGGTCCCCATTCCGAGGACTGACCCGGCCTTCTTCTCGTAGATTCCGGCTCCTGAATCCGCCAATAACTGAACACCAGTCGTCGTATCGACAATCCGATAATCGACCGTGACCCTGGCAATTTGCTTCTTGCCCTTGCTGACAATATAATCGTAACCCTCTTCCGTCTCGGAATAAGCGGTGATCGCACCGGTCACGATAGCGTTGAGGCCCAATATCTGACCCATCTTCGCAGCGGTCTCGGGTTTGATGGCGCCCGTCGCGTCCTTTCTCTGCTGCGCGAGGATGGAGTCCATATCCTGCTGCGGAATGATGATGAAACGTTCCGTCTTCTGCAGGATAGTCCCGAGGATGTCCGCGGCGGCCTCGCCGATGCCGAGTACGCGGGAAGGAGTCTTGTTCTGGAAATTGACCACGCCAACCCTGAGCTTCGGACCTTTATACTCCGAGACATCACTGCTCGTCTTCAGCTGCTTCGAGGTATCGGTTAGCGTGGTGTCGTCCTTTACCGCCCCGGACATCGTCGGAGAACAGCCCGCCGCGATGAATACAACAAGTACGACAAGTACGACCAACATTCTCCTCTGCAATAACCATGGACCTTTTCCCATTGTGCATCCTCCTTAAATGAGTTTATGGATTCTTTCGTTCGTTACTTGTTCTTC
Source organism: Nitrospirota bacterium (assembly GCA_045403145.1). Classification (GTDB taxonomy): domain Bacteria; phylum Nitrospirota; class UBA9217; order UBA9217; family UBA9217; genus JAJYKN01. The sequence continues at coordinate 33,812 of JAXIPA010000102.1, forward strand.
GGGTCCGAGGCCATCACGTCCATGGGTCCCGTGGCCTCGGTATATCCAGCCGGTATCTCGAACAGCGTCGCCGGCGGGGTTTTCAGGACGATGTGCCTGAGTTCCGTCGTGACTTTATAATCCTTATTCTCCACCTCGCTCCTGATGGTCATGCCGTCGAGGTCCCTGGCGTTCCAGATAAAGCCTTCCTCGACCCGTCCGTCCTTATAGGTTATTCTCACCTTAAACTTGTCCGTCGGGTGTTTGTTGACGACCTCGCTGCCAACTTTGGTCTTCTCAACAGTGGGTTTTTCATCGGCCGTTTCCGTTTCCGTGTGGACCAGATACCGCTGATTGATGGGATAGAGCGTGTAACCGATTTTCTTGTCGCCCCGCTCGATCATGACCATTTTGCTGAACGGCGACTGAGTATCGCCTTTCATCATCTTGGACATGTCCATGTCCATCCGCATCTTGCTGCCCGCGATCGCCATCGGGATCTCCATGGTGAAAGGCTCGTTCCTGCCCTTATCGAGGGACGTAGAGAAAACGACGGCGGAAAAATCCCGTTTCCCTTCCCAATCCATGTAGCCGAACGACGGAGGTTCAGGCGTCTTGATTTCAGGCATGGCTGCCGGAGGAGCCGGGACCGGAGCCGATGGGGCCTTTGCCGTACCCGGCCCCCAAGGCAGATTGTCCGAGACCCTCTTCGCAAGTTCCGAGGATTCATGGTCCAGATGCTTGCCTATTGCCTTGCTGATCAGCTTTGTCCCGAGGCCAACAACAAAGGACTTTCCAATGTCGTCACTGCCGGTCGTGGTGCTCTGGATCGTCACCCACGGCGCTTCCTTATCGCGCGCATCCGAGGCCCGCGCGGCAATGGCCGCTGCCGCTCCGGCTCTGCTTTGCATCATCATCTCGCTCCGCACGCCGAGTCCCCGCGTCCATAGGGCCTGGCCGGTCATGGCATTCACCAGTTTGAACCTGCCCCGGACCTTTTTCACGTTGATCGCGCCCAGCGTCGACTCCTCGAAATCCATGAGTGTTCCGTACAGAACACCCTCGACCCCGAGGGTCTCGCCGAGTTTCTGCGCCGTGGTCATATCAAGCTGGCCGCCCATGGTAATCCCCATCCGGTCTCTCAGGATTTGATCGGTTTCCTTAAGGTCTTGCACGACATAGGAGTGCCGCTCCAGGGCCTGAACCATCTTTTGCCGCATCACGTCCGGACCGTCCACATCCGCTGTATCGTTCTTCAAGGGCAGCACTGCCACTCTCTTGAGCGGGTTGCTCACATCATAAGGGAGCGGCGGATGCGGTACTGAACAACCCGCAAAAAAAATCAGTATGCCGAGCGTGAGGAAAGGTTTATGATGCTTCATCATGTAAGTTACTCCTTCACCAATCTTCTTTATAATAATTATCAGGGTCAGATCCGTACACGGGAAGGCGATCCTCTCCCAAAGAACACAACTTACAGAATTTTCCACGGACTGTCAAGGCTTCAAGGGAGATACAGGCAAAGAACCGCGATCCAAGCGCCCCGAACCCGACTCGGCATAATCAATATACGATGATGACTCTGCAGTATTGAAGGAAATCACCTTCCCCTCCCAGCCGGCGCAGCATCTCCGCATCGGATTGTCCCACGACAACATCGGTCTTTGCGGCGCCAGAGGCGCGCAGTCCCTTGATGATTGCGGGGTTGTCGGTGACCCGGAAGTTGTTGGATGCTGCATTGACGTCTTTTGCATACCCGGCGACACCCTGTTCAACCGCGTTGGTTCGGGTGGCGATCCGGCCGACGTAGATTTCCCGGCCCTGCGTATCAACAATCCGCGGAAGGAGCGCGGGCCGCAGGCCGAGTCCCCTGCCGTCGATCACGAGACCGGTTGCCGCGCCGCCCTTGAACACCGTCGTCGATTCCCCTACCGGGGGAACAACCGGTTTCGGCGGCTCCGGCTGTTTTAGCGGCTCCGGTTTCTTCTCCGGCGCTGTTGCTGCCGGCGGGGGCGGAGCCGGCTCTACAGGCTCGATCTTACGATCAGGAGAGGCCGGTGCGGGAACGGCCGGTGACGGCTTCCGTGGTTCCGGCTGTGTCGGGACGGCCGGTTTCTCAGGCGCCGGTGAAGGGACAGCAGGTCTCGTCGGCGGCGTGGATGGTTTCGGTTTCAGAACCGGCTGGCCTGAGGGCCCGCCGAAATTGTCCGGCACCAGGGCATCCATCAGCGGACCTCGGAGCGGCATGACCACCTGCACTTCAACGGACCCGTCGGACATGTACTGCGTCCGTATAATCCTTGCGCCCTTGACGATCCCGTCGACCCGGGTTCTGATCACATCGCTTTTGACCATGAAGTTTTCGATGATGGATTCGGAATCAACACGGACCCCCTTTACGACTTCGAGGAGGTTTCTCAAGGCCACGACGAAAGCCGCCCGCTGGGCCATGGCGCGCGCCTGCGCGGCGTTTGCTGCGCGAGCAGGGGGCGCGCCGATGCCGGTCGCATGGATTTCACCCGCGGTCCAGTCGATCTTTCCCGAGCTCGTCGTTTCAATGGCATCACCCGGATTGCCGCTCTGTGAAAAAACTGCTCCGGATAGTGACAGGATGCCCATAAGCAAGGCAATCGATAGACGCTTTTTCATGCTTACTTCACCCCTTCTTCGTATACGACGGAGGAAATCCGGACTCGGAACTCACAAGCCGTTATTTGACCTCTGCCGCATCTTCGGGCAAATAAAACCCTTCTATTTTAGCACAAAATCCGTTACAGCAACCTTACCGGCTTCGACCTGAATCCTGCGAACAACTTCCTTATCCCCGATCATCACGGAAACCCTGTACTGGCCAGGCGCCAGCCCCTCGATTTTGTACGTTCCATCCCTGTCGATCGAGACACCGTAGCTCGTATTGCCGTCCTTATAGAACACATCACCGTCCTGGACCGGCCTGCCGTTTCCATCGACGACCTTTCCCCTGATCACCCCGCCGGGATGGAGGGTGAAATTGATCCGGTAGATCTGCCCTTCCTCCACAAGCAGCTCCTGCGACGATTTTGCAAACCCCGGTCCCTTAAGCTCGACCCGGTACTTGCCTGACTTCACAAGAGCCGCTGAGAATCTGCCGTCCGAGAAGGGCATCGGCGTCCCGCGACCGTCTTTCCAAAGGACCACGGAACCCTTCGGCACCGGCTGTCCAGCCTTGTCGGACACGCGGCCGGTCACCAGCGCGGAATGCTGTTTCTCATCCAGCCGGCGCCCAAGACGCTTCTCCTTCGGAAGAGGCAACTCATCCACCATGACGGTGCTGTCAATCTCTTCGAAAATGGTATAGAACGTGGCCTTGTCAACATCGAGGTACCCGCCCTTGTACGCTCCGGGCATGTCCATTCCGTCGAGACGGAGGATGATGTGGAAAGGATCGACGAAGTTATGGGAATGTTCAGCATCGGAAAAAACCCACCCCGCGTCCGGATAGTAGATCTCCAGATAGGCATGGAACCCGCCGTCGTTCACTTTGACGCCCCAGTACTCCTTGGAAAAACCCCATTCATAGCCCGGCGGCAAGTAGCCGTGCGCAATACGCGCCGGGATCCCTGCTGCCCGGAGCAGCGCAACTGCCAGATTGGAATATCCCACACAGTAGGCTTTCCTGTATTTCAGCGCAGACAAGGCGTCGGTGGGCACCGTTATGCTGGTATCAAAGGTAAGGTTGTCTGCTACCCACGACAAGACGGCGTTTGCCGCCTCATGTGCCTGGCTGCTTCCCCTGGTGATCTCTCCGGCCAGCCGCCTGATTAAGGGGTCGTTCGTCTGCCGGTCCCGTTCCGGTGCGAGATACTGTTGGACTGAAGAAAGCCGCGAAGACGGGACCGGAAAAGGCGTCCGCGAATGAAGGGGCTTCATTCGGGAAGTCACCTTTACTCGCTTGCTGAATTCGTCCTGGCTGATGACTTTTTGTTCGAATGATTCGTTGACATAATCCGGGATGAAAGCGACGCCGCGGGGATTCACGATGTCATACACGACAGTGTGTTCACCCTCGAGGATTTTGAGTTCCGCCCGAGCACCGTTCGGGCATATGATGAGTATGAAAAGAATGACTATGAAAGGGAGTCTATGCATGGGCACACAAAAAAGCCCGCTCCGCAATGCGGAGCGGGCGTCATTCGCTGTTAAATTTTCAGCTGGTCTTTAAACGCACGGATTGACAGCAGCGCGTCAGCGCCGGAAACCGGGTCCCCCGGCTTGAACTCGCCGGTCGCCTTGTCGGCCTCGATATATCCCCGCGAGGTAGCAGTCATGGCGGCGCTGAAAAAATACTGATCGTTCCTGATGTCCGGGAAAGGAGAGGTCGCACCCAGGAACTTGGTGGCCAATTTCTCGTCGCCGGACACCTTAATCAGGATGTCCTCGAGCATGAGCGCAAACTCACCCTTGGTGATGAGCTTGTCCGGATCGAACGTGTGGTCCGGACCCGCCTCAAGACCGCGAATCTGGAGCTTGAGCACCGCATCAATGCTCGGTTTGAGCCAATGGTTGGCGATGTCCGTGGCAGGCTCCATTTTTATGATTGTTTCCGGGTTAATTTTTGTGCTCGATTCCGTCGGCGCCTTGAAGCTCGTGTCGTAGGTCCTCGTGCCGCGCTTGGTGTAGAGTTTCTCGAGACTCATTTCCTGATCAAAAAGCGCGGCGACGTCGGCCCGGTCGATTCTGTCGATGAGTGCGATCTTTTTGCCGATCTCGGTTCCCGGCGCCGCCCGCTGTATCTTCTGGATAAGGGCCCACTCGGCGTTGGCCTCGTTCGTGAATTCCTTGTTCAGGTCCAGCACCTTGCGGAACATTTCCGCGGCCTTGTCGAAATCGAAGGAGACCTTGTACGCCATGCCCATATAGTAGTGGAGCGGGGCGCTGTTCGGGTCTTTCTTCCCGGCCGCCTTGAACTCGTCTTCAGCCTCCGGCAGCCAGCCTTTGGCGCGCTGCATGCTGTGAAGCCGGATCAGGCCGATATTGGCCTCGATTCCCTTGTCCAGGCTCTTGCCCTTGGACATGTTCTCAAAAGCCGGTTTGAAATCGCCTTTCCTGCCGAGAGCCAGGCCCTTGCCGATGTACCCGAGAGGCGACTTGGGATCGAGCGCAATGGCGCGGTCGAACGATTTCAGGGCGTCATCGGGCTGATCTTTATCAAGATACCGCAAACCTGTTTTGTAGTGGTACTCGGGCGAATCCATAACCGATGTGGACGGGGCCGCCTTGGGACCACAGCCGGAAACCACGACTGCCAAAGCCGCCACAACCAGAATGAGGCTTTTTATCTGAGTAAACATTGCCAACCTCCGATGAATAATAATTCAGAGCCTGTTATTGAAACTCTGTTTTACCTTCGTTTGTCATTCCCGCGGGAATCCAGTGCCTTTTGAATATTATAGATGCCGGATCAAGTCCGGCATGACGGCAAAAACAACAATAGAGACTCTAATCCACCAGGATGATGACCCTGCACTTTTCGAGCATGCTCAGGTTCTGTGATGCGCTCTGCAGCATGGCGGCGTCGGCATTGCTGATCACCGTGTCAACGCGTGCGTCTCCCGAAACCTTGATAGCCTTGACCATGAGCGGCTTGTCCGTTACGCGGGGGTTCGTCTGAGCGGCCGCCGGGTCCTTGAGATATCCGACCATGCCCTCGCGCACGGCGTATTCCCTGTTGATCCAGGCCGAGCCGTAGACTTCCTTGCCTTCTTCATTCAGGATTTTGGGCGCCATAGCGGGCCTCGCGCCGAGCCCCCTCGCATCCACGATAAGGCCGGTATAAAGCTGGCCCGATGCCTGAGACCCCGCGGGAGGGGCTGTAATCGCCGGCGGCGTTGCAGACCCCTTCGGGAGGAGTGTGTCTGCCAGCGCGCCCGACAGCTTCATGCCCACCGTGACCTCGACCGAGCCGTCGGACATGTACTTTTTGTCCATGACCATCGCTCCCTGGATAATGCCGCTCACCTCGGTTTTGATCACATCGCTCGTGACCATGAAGTTCTCGACGGTGGTGGTAGAATCCACCCGCACGCCCTTCACGGACTCGAGCAGGTTGCGGTAGGCGACCACCTGGGCCGCTCGCTCGGCCATGGCCCTGGCCTGTGCAGCGTTCGCCGGCTGCGCAGGCGGCGCGCCGATGCCGACGGCAGTGATCACACCCGTGGTCCAGTCTACCTTACCGGTTGACCCGGCCGGTTCAATCACATCCTTGATTGTCCCCATGAGCTGGGCCGATGCGCTCCCTGTGGTGAGCGCCAAAAGGACTATGACGACCACCGCGAAAATCGCTGATTTATTCATGAACATGATATCCCTCCTTCACTGTGTTCAAATATTATATTTATTTCGCAGAACCGAAAAAAACAGTCGTGATGTATCCGCCGCTTCACCTCCTTTAAAATATCAATGAACGACAGAATAAGGTAATGCGATTCGTAAAGGATAGCAGCATATGGTCTTGTGAGTCAAGATAATATTCACATCAAGAGTCACGGCGGTTCCCCTGTTTACCGGGAACCGTCGCAGGGTTAAAGCGCCCGTGCAAGGGTAAATGCCGTGACCCGCGCCGCGCCGGCTTCTTTAAGAACAATGGCGCATTCATTCATTGTCGCGCCGGTCGTGAACACGTCATCCACCAGAAGGACATGCCGCGAATCAACCTCAGCAGGCCGAAGCAAGGCAAACGCCCCTGCCACATTCTTTATTCTCTCCGCACCGGTAAGTTCAACCTGCGGCCGCGTTGGTCTCACCCTGACGAGGTTGTCACAGGAGAGCGGCGTCCCGTGCCGCTCGCTCATCCGGTGGGCCAGGAGGAGCGCCTGATTAAAACCTCGTTGTCTCAGCCTTTTGGTATGAAGCGGCACGGGCATGATGATATCGATGCCGGTAAGGACCCTGACCCGATCAACCATCCACTCGCCGAGCGGTTTCCCCAGAGAGCGGCAGGGACGGTATTTAAACTGGTGAACTGCCTCACGCAGCGGCCCCTCGAACTGTCCGACCGATAGAGCTTGATCGAACGTCGGCGGAGACAGCCGGCATTCCCGGCATTGATGTTCGGGGCTGTGAGTCAGGGCCTCCGGCGACTCAAAAGGTCTGCCGCAGGAGGGGCAGACGGGACCATGAATCACGGCAAAATCATTCCAGCACACTGAGCAAAAATGAGGGATACCCGAATCGCCGACCGGGGAACGGCAAAAGGAGCAGGAGGACGGGAGCAGAAAGTCGAGAATGCTGCGGAGGATAGACATATGAACCAAATCCTAAATCACAAAAAACACATATGATGTAAAGTCGTCATTCCCGCTTGCCTGCACCCAGCGATTACGAGCGAAGCGTAGTGCAGGGTGTCGGGAATCGTAGTGCATTATAACGTACTCATAAAAACCGATTCCGGGCAAGCCGGAATGACGTCAAAAGATGGCCATTCGACTTTTTTCGAGACCATCAATTTCAGAATTTTCTATTCAACGCCCCGCGTTCATAATGAGGCTCTTCCCGGTCATTTCCGGCGGGATGGTAATCCCCATGAGTTCAAGCACGGTCGGCGCAACATCAGCAAGCACTCCGCCGCTTCTGAGTTTCGCATCCTTGCTCGTCATGATGAACGGCACCGGGTCGGTGGTATGCGCGGTGTGGGGCTGCCCGGTTGACGGGTCGAACATGACCTCGATATTGCCGTGGTCCGCGGTGATAAGCGCTAGCATTCCCTCTTCCCGGGCGGCGCTCAGCACCCTCCCCAGGCACTCGTCGAGAACTTCAATGGCCCTGACCGCCGCCTCAACGATCCCCGTATGGCCCACCATGTCGGGATTGGCGTAGTTCACCAGGATAAAACCGTACTGGCGCGACGTGATGTGCGTTATGAGTTTATCGGTGATCTCGCGCGCGCTCATCTCGGGTTTTTTGTCATAGGTGGCCACATCCCGCGGCGACGGCACCAGCACGCGGTCCTCCAGCGGGAACGGCTGCTCTACGCCGCCGTTGAAAAAAAAGGTGACGTGAGCGTACTTCTCGGTCTCGGCAATGCGCAGCTGCCGGACCCCGTGACCGCTCAGCACCTCGCCCAGGATGTTCGTGAGCTTGACCGGGCCGAACGCCACCGGCAAATCGAACGTCTCGTCATAGGTGGTGAGACAGACGAAGGTTGACAGCTTCGGCACCATGCGTCTTTTGAACCCCTGGAACTCAGGGTCGGTGAGTGCCCGCGTGATCTCCCGCGCGCGGTCGGAGCGGAAATTGCAGAAGATGACGGCATCGCCGTTTCGGATCGCGGCAAAAGGCTTGTTCGTCTCCGGATCGAGAATCACCGCCGGAATTACGAATTCATCGGTCCGGTTGTGCTCATAGCTCTGCTCCACCACCTCGGCCGCGGAATATTTCCGTATCCCCTCCGCCGCAACCATGGCCTCATAGACCTTCTGGATCCGCTCCCAGCGCTTATCGCGGTCCATGGCATAGTACCGGCCGGAAACGGAGGCGATCCTGCCGACGCCGATCCCGGCAAGATGGTCCTCGAGCTGTTTGATGTACCGGATGGCGCTCGATGGAGGTGTGTCCCTCCCGTCAAGAAAGGCATGGAAGAAGATGTTCGTGATTCCCTGGGCTTTCACCAGGTCGAACATCGCAAAGATGTGGTCGAGCCGGCTGTGCACTCCGCCGTCCGAGAGCAGTCCCATAAGGTGGAGTGCTGCGCTGGAGTTTTTTACGGCCTTAAGCGCCGAAAGCAGCACCGGATTCTGAAAAAATTCTCCGTCCCTGATGGCCTTGCTGATCCGCGTTGAGTCCTGGTACACGATCCTGCCGGCGCCGAGGTTGAGATGGCCGACTTCGGAATTTCCCATTTGCCCGTCGGGAAGACCGACCGCCTCGCCCGAGGCCTGGAGCTCCGTATGCGGGTATCCGGCGACGAGACCGCGATAAACCGGAGCTTGGGCCGCGGCGATAGCATTCCCCTCTTTATTCATGTTGACGCCCCAGCCGTCGAGGACGATCAGCAGCACCCGTTTGTTGGGCATGAAGACTCCTTACGTCAGATGTCAGAAGGCAGAGGACAGAAAAGAAAAGACAGAACTCTGTTAGTCTGTCTTCTGTCCTCTGACTTCTGTGTTCTGTTTTTTTCAGCAGGGTTTTTCCAGATTTACCCCGAAGGTGTTCCACTTGCCGCAGTTCGGACAGCGGCCCGACCAGTCCGTTGTCCGCAAATCACAGTTGGAGCAGGTATAGGGAATAATGATCTGTTTCCTGAAGCCCAGCGCTTTTTTGAACTCGGAAGCGGCCAGGCCGAGGGACCCCCGTCTCAGGTAGATATTTCCCAGGAGCTTGTGCACGTCCGGGAGTTCTTTGTCGCCCCAGTCTACGGTGGAAAGGATGTCGAAGGCCTCATCGACCATCTCGAGCCGGTAGTAGAGCTTGCCGAGAAAAAACTTGAGCGCGCTGTCCTGCGGCTTCCAGCTCACGGCTTGCGTGTATATCTCGATGGCCTTGCCCGGTTCGCCCTGCTTAAGGTAGAGGTCTTCGAGCCGATGGAGCAGCAGGGTCGAAGAGGTCATCTTGTATGCCTTCTCCCAGAGCCCGGCGGCATCCGCGGCCTTGCCTTCCTCAAGGTACACTTCGCCCAGTCCGAGGTAGGCGGGAATGAAGTCCTTATCGAGTTTTATTACTCCGCGAAAGGTTTTTTTTGCGTGCTCCAGATCGCCCGCTTCGAGGAGCGAACGGCCGAGTTCGTACTTAAAGCCGGCGAGCCTGCGGTGCTCTACTTCCTGCTCCGACGGCGTGAGCGGATTGGCCACAAGCTTGCGCTGCGTTTCGTACAGTTCCTCCCACTGATTCAGCCGCTGGTAGAGGTCGCGCATCCTGATGAGAGCGGTAAGGTTCGAGGAGTCCCGGGACAGAATTTTTCTGTACATCTCGAGCGCATCGTCAAAGCGTTTCGCTTCCTCGTAATCGGCGGCGAGCGAGAACATCACTTCCTGATTGTCCGGGTTGAGGCCAAGGGCCTTCTGATGTACGAGGATGGCCTCCTGGGGATTTTTCTCGCGCAGCTGGCTGATGCCCATGCGGAGCAGCGTATCCACATGGTTCGGGTCGATGGCGAGCACTTTCTGAAAGTAACCGGCGGCCTCAGGGTTGCGTTTTGCAAGCATCGCGTTCAGGCCTTTCGTGTAGAGTTCCTGAACTTTCAGCCGTTTTTTCTGCTCCCGCTGCACCCGCAGGCCGCGCAGGAACCGCTTGAGGTCGCGGGTGAAATAAAGGATAAAGACAACACCGGCGCCCATGGAAAGGGAGAGGAGAAAGAACGTCGACTTGGCGATATCGTAGGACTTCGACGGGAGGAGATGAACCGTGACCATGTCGGGGTTGAACTCCCGCAGCAGCATGACAAAGATGACGGCGCCGATTACCAGGAGGGTAAAGAGTAATCTCATCCGCGGTCCTTTCTTGTGAAACGGTCTATTAACGGTCTCATAATAATACCATCATAAAACAGCTTGTCATCCCCGAACGTACCTATCGGGGATATGGTTTTAAACACCGGATTCCCGATAAAATCCTCGGGAATGACAGTTTAAAGGCCCAAGATTATGTCATTATTATTTCAAGACCGTTAATATGCAGTTTAAACCGTTCAAGCGGTTTCAACGGTTAGTAGTGGTACGTTTTCCCTTTTATGATCGTAAACGCCCGGTAGAGTTGTTCGAGCAGGACAAGCCGCGCCATCTCGTGGGTGAAGGTCCAGCGGGACAGTGCGACCACTTTGTTCGCTCGTTCCGTAATGCTCTCGTCCAGCCCCATGGCGCCGCCGGTGGCGAACGCCATTTCCCGGACGCCGGACTCAAGCTGGTTGTTCAGGAACTGCGCGAACTCATGAGACGTGAATTCATGCCCCCGCTCGTCGAGCGCGCACAGAAAGGCCCCCGCGGGAACCGCCTTGAGTATTTTATCCGCCTCCCGCTTCCGAACGAGCGGCGCTTCCCTAAGGTCATGGATCTTTTCTTCCTTGAGATCTCTGAGCTCTATGTCAACGTAGGGTTTGAGATACCGGAGGTACTTGGCGATCCCTTCCTGGACGAACCGTTCCTTCGTTTTCCCCACAAAGATGAGGACCAGCCTCATAAAGAGGCGCCCTGGAGCTCCCGGGGCTGGAGAACGGCGGGGATTCGCGGAGCATCGCTCCAGAGTTTTTCGAGGCTGTAAAAGGCCCTCGCCTGATCATCGAAGATGTGCACCACGACGTCGCCGTAGTCCATGAGCACCCAGTTCGACTCGTGTCCGCCTTCCACATGGGAGGGATGGACGCCTTTTTTTGCAAGGGCCTGACCTATCTCATCCGCGATTGCGGACACCTGCGTCGTATTGGTTCCCGAGCAGATAACAAAATAATCGGTGATATAGGTAAGCCTGCGGAGGTCCAGGATCAGGATATCGAATGCCTTTTTATTGTCCGCTGCCTCGGCGCAGAGCTGCGCGGTTTCTAATGAGTTATCCATAGAGTTTATTTTTTATTATATAGGTTTCGACCGCGTCAGGCAAGAGATATTTGATGCTTCTGCCCTCGTGCATCCTTCTGCGGATATCGGTTGATGAGATATCAAAGTGAGGAATCACTTCCAGGAACACCGTAAACGCTCCCGTCCGGACCATCGCATGCGTGCGTTCGCCGCGCTCAAGCGCGGCTATTTCTCCGGCAGCGGGTTTCATGAAATCGATCTTCAGGAGGTTGGTAAAACGGTAGCCGGGCCTGGAGAGCACGACAAAACTGCAAAGCGTCAGCAGCCGTTCCCAGTGGTTCCAGGTCTGGATTTCCAGAAAGGAGTCGAGACCGGTGATGAAATACAATTCCGTCCCGCCATAGGCCTGCCGCAACGCCTCGATCGTATCGATGGTATACGACCTGCCTCCGCGCCTGATCTCGATATCCGACGGTTCAAAGGCCGGATTGCCCGCGGCCGCCCGCCGTACCATCTCCATCCGGTGAAGAGCGGAGGGGACTGCCTCTTCCTGTTTATGGGGAGGGATGAAGGATGGGATGAACAGGATACGGTCGAGAGGAATACGATTGCGGACCTCTTCGGCTGCCGCAAGGTGGCCGTAATGGATGGGGTTGAACGTTCCGCCGAGGATACCTAATTTTTGCGACAACCGATCCCCTTCCCCTTGCGGATATCGGATTGCGGATTTCGGAATACTAAACGGCAGATCACGTCTTCCTTAGTTCTTCATTCCGCAATCCGCATTCCGAAATTATCTTCTTATCTGTCCGTTCCCGAATACGATGAACTTGGTGGACGTGAGTTCCTCAAGCCCCATTGGGCCGCGCGCATGGATGCGCGTCGTCGAAATACCGATCTCGGCGCCGAGACCGAACTCGAACCCGTCGTTCAGGCGCGTCGAAGCGTTCACGAAAACGGCAGCGGCGTCCACTTCCCGTTGGAAACGCAGGGCGTTTCGGTAGTCGTTCGTAACAATCGCCTCTGAATGCTGGGAGCCGTGGGTCGCGATGTGCTCCATGGCGTCTTCCATGCTGGCGACGGTTTTTACGTTCAGGATGAGGTCGTTATACTCCGTGTCCCAGTCCTTGTCCGTCGCGGCAGTGATGCCGGGGACGAGCTCCAGGGTCCTCGTGCAGCCTTTGATCTCGACGCCCGCATTCTTCATTCTGCTGATGATGGCGGGCAGAAACGCCCCGGCCACGTCCTGGTGAACGAGCATGGTTTCCATGGCATTGCAGGTCCCGGGCCGCTGGACCTTGGCGTTGAAGCAGATCTCCTCCGCCATGGCGAGGTCCGCCTTGTCGTCTACATAGACATGGCACACGCCCTTGTCGTGCTTGATCACGGGTATGGTAGAGTTCTCCGAGACCATGCGAATGAGGCCTTCGCCGCCGCGCGGGATGATGAGGTCGATGAAACGGTTCAGCTTCAGCATCTCCATGACGCAGGCCCGGTCGGGGTTCTCGATGAACGATACCGCTCCCTCGGGGATGCCCGCATCCGCGCCGGCCCTTGAAAGCACCTCGACAATCGCATTATTGGAATGCACGGCCTCCGATCCGCCGCGAAGCAGCACGCCGTTTCCGGATTTGAGACAAAGGGCCGCCGAATCGGCGGTCACGTTCGGCCGGGATTCGTAGATGATGCCGATGAGCCCGATGGGCACGCGCATCCTGCCTACTTCCATTCCGTTCGGCCTGCGCCACATCCTGAGCACCTCGCCGACCGGGTCCGGAAGCGCCGCGACCTCTCGAAGGCCGTCCGCCATGGCCTTGATGCGGTCGTGGGTAAGCGTGAGACGGTCGATCATGGCCTTGGACAGCCCTTTTTTCTCGGCCTCCATCAGGTCCTTCCGGTTTTCGGATATGAGCCGGGCGGCTTCGTGCTCGATACCGGCGGCCATCTTGAAAAGCGCATTGTTCTTGATTTCCGTCGAAATGTTCGCGAGCTTCCGTGACGCGGCTTTTGCCTTTTGCGCTTTTTCAGAAACGAATTGTTTGATGTCCATTGCCGCCTCCGATAGTTCTTCTCAAAATGATGGTCTCGTAAAAAGTCGAAAATCGCCGCAGAACCGTCATTCCGGCTTGTCCGGAATCGTTTCTTTTCAGAATGTTATATGGCAAAATGATTCCCGACACCCTGCACTACGCTTCGCTCGTAACCGCTGGGTGCAGGCACGCGGGAATGACTTCTTACGACTTCATCAAAATTATTGCAAAAGTTTTCCCGCGATTGCCTTCAACTCCGCGGCATCCTTGAGCTCTCCGAAAATCATGTCCTTCACTTTGCCGTCAGCACCGATAAAAAACGTCGTGGGCAGGAACCTGACGCCGTATTTCTCGCCGACCTTGCCGTACCGGTCGCTGAGAACGAGGGGTTTGGTGACCTCCAGTTCCTTGAGGAGTTCTCCGATCTGATCGAAATCCTCTTTAAACCCAACAATAACCACTTTAATGCCCTTCCCTGCCAGTTCGTCAGTCAGGGAGTTGATTAGCGGAAGTTCATTCCTGCACGGTACACACCAGGAGGCGAAAAAACTCAGGATAACGCCCTTGCCCTGTTCCCCGCTCTGCGCGCCCACGGCATTGCCTAAATAAAAATCTTTTCCCTCGTCATCGCGGAGGGAAAAGGTCGGCGCGGGGTCATTCAGTTTAAGAGCGGCAGAGGCTGCTGACGCAAGCAGGAAATGCAGCAATATCATGAGAATTATTTTTTTCATTTAATAACCCTATGCTGTCATCCCCGAAAGCTCTTATCGGGGATACGGTTTAAAACCTGGATTCCCGATAAAACATTTCGGGAATGACGATTGTGGACCCTATTATTAAGCCATATTCCCGTCATAGTATGACGAGATCGTCCCGATGGATCACCTCATCGTAATCCTTGTGCCCGAGCACGGAGGCGATCTGCGACGTTTTGAGACCCTTGATCCGGTCCAGATCCATCGACGAATACTTGGAGAGCCCGCGCGCGAAAACGCTCCCGTCGAGCCCGGCACAGACCACACAGTCACCGATCTTGAAATTCCCCTCGACCTTCAACACGCCGCCGGGAAGAAGGCTCCTGCCTTTTTGCAGGAGTGCGTCCCGCGCTCCGTTGTCGACCACAAGCCGGCCGCTGGAGCAGGCAGTATAGGCGATCCAGTGCTTCCTGCTCTCCCGTTTCTCGGGACGGGGCAGGAACAGCGTGCCGACCTCACTGCCTTCGAAAAGCGCCGGGAGCACGCCGTTTTTCTTCCCATTCACGATCACCATGGGCGCGCCGATGGCGCCGACCTTCTTCGCTGTCATGAGCTTGGAGCGCATGCCGCCCGTTCCCACCGGCGTCTGCGCGTCTCCCGCCCCGCGCTCCAATTCAGCGGTGATCTTTTCAACGAGCGGGATCAGTTTCGCCGAGGGGTCGATCTTTGGATCGGCAGTGTACAGGCCGTCGATGTCGGACAGGATCACGAGCAGGTCCGCGTCGGCCAGGTGCACCACCATGCCCGAGAGGTTGTCGTTATCGCCGAACTTGATCTCGTCCACGGAGACCGTGTCGTTCTCATTGATGATGGGGATAACGCCGTAGTCCAGGAGCGTCTGGAGAGTGTTTCGCGCATTCAGAAACCGCGTCCGGTTCGAAAGGTCCTCGCGAGTGAGCAGGACCTGCGCCACCTTCAGGCCGTGTGCCGCGAAGGACTTTTCATAGGCCCACATGAGGCTTGACTGGCCGATGGCGGCCGCCGCCTGCTTGAGCGACAGGGGCATGGCCTTTATCTTCTTCAGTCCGAGTTTCGCCATCCCCGCCGCGATGGCGCCGGACGATACGAGCATGACTTCCCGGCCCTGGCTCACGATCGATGAGATGTCCGACGCAAGCCGTTCGATGCGGCCCTGGTCAAGCCCCTGCCCGGAATTCGTAAGCACCGCGCTGCCTACCTTGATCACGACGCGGCGGGACCTGGAAAAGATCGTTTTTCTGGTCATCTGGATATTCTTCCTAGCGCGGCCCCCAGCCGCGACCGAAAAAACAGTCATCCCCGAATCTTCCCCTCGAATGCTCTAATCGGGGGATTCTATCGGAGGTCCGGCACTCACCCAAAAACCATATTCCCGCTAAAAGATCCGGGAATGACAACAAATATGGATGTCGGGACAGCTACTCCTGACTTCTGGCTCCTGACTCCTGGTTTCTTGCCTCTTGCCCCTGATCCCCCGCACCCTTCCCTTCCTCCACCTTGTCCACGAGAAAATTGAGGAGCGGACCCAAACCCGCGCCGGTCACGGCGGAGATGGGAAAAAACCGGTGGCCGTTCTCGCGGCAGTACGCGGCCAGCTCATCCAGCTGTGCCGGGTCCGCGGCATCGATCTTGGTCGCCGCGACAGCCATGTACTTCTTCAATAACGATTCACTGTAGAGTTCAAGCTCTGTATTTATCTTTTTGAAGTTGTCCACCGGGTCTCCGGGCACCATGCCCGACACGTCCACCAGGTGAAGAAGGATGGAGGTGCGCTCCACGTGGCGAAGGAATTCAAAGCCCAGGCCCGCGCCCTTGTGCGCGTTTTCGATCAGACCGGGGATGTCGGCGACAACGATACTCCTCCGTCCTTCAGGCTTGACGACTCCCAGCACGGGAGACAGCGTGGTAAAGGGATAGTCCGCGATCTTCGGCTTTGCCGCCGAGATGCGCGAGATGAGTGTGGATTTTCCCGCGTTCGGGAAGCCCACCAGTCCCACGTCGGCCAGAAGTTTGAGCTCCAGATACAGCCACTGTTCCTCGCCGTCCTCCCCGGGCTGGGCATGCCGGGGCGCCTGATTTGTCGCGGACTTGAAGAAGGCGTTCCCTTTGCCCCCCCTGCCGCCCAGGGCGATGAAGTATTGCTGGCCGTCGGTGTTCATGTCCACGATCATCGTGCGCGTCTCGACATCGTTCACGATCGTGCCCACGGGAACGCGGATTATGGTATCCTCGCCGTCAGCGCCGGACGACTGTTTGCCGCGGCCCTGCTTGCCTTTATCGGCATAGTAATGCTGCTGGTACTTGAGGTCGATCAGCGTGCCGAGCTGCTTGTCGGCCACGAGGATCACGTCGCCGCCCTTGCCGCCGTTGCCGCCATCCGGGCCGCCTTTGGGGACGTAGGCCTCGCGCCGAAAGCTCACGCACCCGGGTCCGCCATGACCGGCTTTTACATAGATTTTGACCCTATCGATGAAGTTGGACATGTGCTCTGCAAGTCTCCCTTGTATGCCTGATTCTCACCTCATGAAAGGGAGATTTGAACAATGTTTTCAATGAAATATACAGTGATAGCGCAGAAAATGCAAGCCAGGAATTTTTCTTACAAAAAAAAGCGGCATAGAGTTCTATGCCGCTTTTCCGGGTAGATCCTGTTTGCGAACCGTTTATGCCACCGCCACCGCGTACACGCTCACCTGCTTGCGGGTCTTGTCGTAGCGCTCGAACTTGACAACGCCGTTGATCTTGGCAAAGAGCGTGTCATCGCAGCCCTTGCCCACGTTCGTGCCCGGGTGGATCTTGGTCCCGCGCTGGCGCATGATGATCGTTCCCGCGCTCACCTTCTCGCCGTCGTACCGCTTCACGCCGAGGTACTGCGGATTGCTGTCTCTGCCGTTCCTTGAACTGCCGACGCCTTTTTTATGAGCCATTTTAAATCCTCCAAAATGTTTCTACCACTTAAGACACCAAGACACGAAGAACTTCTTAATTTTTTCTTGATGACTTTGTGGTGAATATTTCTAAGCGATGATCTCTTTCACCTTGATCGACGTATAATTCTGGCGGTGACCGTTGGTATTGCGGTAACCCTTGCGGCGCCGGTGTTTGAAGATGATGATCTTCTCGCCCCTGCCGTCTCCCAGCACCTCTGCCGTGACCTTTGCTGTCTCGAGCTTGGGCTTGCCGACCGACACCTTGTCGCCGTCTGCGATCATGTAGACGTCCTTTATCTCGATCATATCGCCCTTCTTGGCATCAAGGGTCTCCACCCTGACCACATCGCCTGGAGCGACCTTGTACTGTTTACCGCCGGTATTGATGACTGCGTACATTTCTGAAACCTCCCTGAAAAATCGAACAACTCTCTTGCGAAGAGCGAATAAATTACCACGTAACCTGTGGACTTGTCAAGGGAAAAAATAGAGATAGATGCCCGAAGGGTTCGGCGCCCCTACGGTTGATTTATCTCTTCGTACTTACGTGTCCTGTTCCTCCCGCCCGTCTTTGCGGCATAGAGGGCCTTGTCGGCTTTAGCGAGGACCTCGGCCGTGGTTTTTGCATTATCGGGATAAGTACAGAGACCGCCGCTGATCGTGATCCTGAGCGGGCCCTGGGCAATGCCGGCAAACTCCGTCTCCTCGATCTTTTTTCGAATGCGCTCGGCCATTTCCAGCTCCGCCCCCCTGCTGTCCGGCATGAGAATCACGAATTCCTCGCCGCCGTAGCGTGCCACCGTGTCCATCCCGCGTGCGTTCGTCGCAAGGATCCCGGCAACGGCCTTTAACAGGACGTTCCCTTTTTCATGACCGTACGTGTCGTTCACTTGCTTGAAGCGGTCGAGGTCGAAAATGATGATGGAAAAATGCGAGTTGTTCCGGTCGGCCCGGTACTGTTCGTGCTTCAACCTGTCGATGAAGTAGGCGTAATTGTGGAGCCCGGTGAGATAGTCCGTAATTGAAGCCATGCGGAAGTCCGACATGACCTTCATGGTGAACCGTTCTCCCAGGGAAAATATGGCCCCATAGAGCGACGCCGCAACCAGCGAACTCAGCCCCAGGAGAAGCCGGTTGATGGCATCAGGGCCGGAGTTGCCCATATCGCGATGGACGAGATAGACGTAGAACCCCGCCATGGGGATCAGGAGCAGGAGAGATTGCCTCAATCCGAAACGGATGCCCGTCGCAAAGAGGGTCAGATACCAGATGAAGAGAAAGGGGCTTGTCACACCTCCGGTGTACGACAATCCAACGGCAACAGCCAGCATGTCGAGATACAGAAAAAGAAGAGTCAGTTTGACCGAAAAAAATTTCGCGTTTCTGATGTAAAGACTGATCCCGAGATTGTAGAAAGCGGCGAGCACAAGGAGTGAGTTGAAAAGTCCGCGGGGCCAGTCCGTCAACCCCGGGATATTAAGATAGAGCAGCAGGAACCCGATGACGAACCACCGGGACTTCGTGATCCAGCGCTCCGTGTTCAAATAATTCTGGGCTTTCACATACTCAATAAAGGGGTCGGCCATGGGTCGGATATGCCTTCCTAATATACTGCTGCAAGTCGAGTTCTGTAGCTCACAATCGAAATGGTTATCATTCCGGATCAAGTGCAGAAGCAGTTACCGTTAGTTTATCAAGGCGGAAGGGACAAAGTCAAACATTAAAGACCCTGTGAAGTTCGACGGGGAGACGTTCCTCCCGCCCCGAGCGTCATATGACGCCAATCATAGGATTCCTGCTACTCTTATAGTATCGTATCTGCATTGAAACACCATAAAGTCGATTGTTGAAAACTTGCGGGGCCGGCGGGACACGCTGTACTCCGAATTCTGACTCAAAGGGAGGAATACCATGGAAATACTCGATCTCAAAAAGCTCATCAAATTCAGTTCTGACAGGATTTCGCGCGAGATGCTCTCCGACAAACCGGAGATGAGGGTCGCGCTCATGTGCCTCGAGGCCGGGCAGAAACTCGATCCCCACAAGGCGCCGCTCCGGCTCATGATGTACTGCGTGCAGGGAAAAGGCACCTTCACGGTGGGCGACGAGAAGATAGAAGCCGGAGAAAAGACCTGCATCCTCTGCGACCCCGGCGTCCCTCACGGGTTCGCGGCGGACAAGGGCGAGAAGCTCGTGGTCATGGCAATCGTCACGCCGGTGGATTAGGCTCGGACGGAAACCCTGTTTTAGCACCCTATGACCCAAATCATATCCATATTTTGATAAACTCGTTATATTTGCCACAGGTTGGATTGAAAATCCTGTTAAGGAGGTGCGTATGACTAACAAGGCAGCAAGGAATTTGTTCATTTTTGGCAGTCTCTTCTTTTTCGTGATCTTCCTGGGCCTCACCGTCGACACAATGAACCAGATCGACGGAAGGGCCCCGGAGATAACGAAGGAAGTGGACGCCGGCAAGATGGTCTGGCAGAAGTACGACTGTATCGGCTGCCATACCATACTCGGCAACGGGTCCTACTTCGCGCCCGACATGACCAAGGTCGTGGAGCGCAAGCCCGCAGGATATCTCAAGCAGTTCCTGATGGACCCGCGCGGTGTGAACCCGAAAGCGGCCATGCCGAAGCTGGGGCTCAACTCGCAGGAAGCGGACGACCTGGTAGCATTCCTCACCTGGATATCGAAGATCGACACGAATGACTGGCCGCCCAAGCCCATTCTGGCCGCTGCGGCAGGCGTCGCCGGGCAGCCGCAGTCCCGGGGACAGCAGATCTACCAGTCCCAGGGGTGCTCGAACTGCCACAATATCAACGGAATCGGCGGCACCAGCGGGCCCAGCCTGACGCGCGTCGGCGCGAGCGGCAAGGATGTGGAATGGCACGTGAAGCATCTGAAGGACCCGCGTTCGGTCGTTCCCAATTCGGCAATGCCGCCCTACGCCAGCCTGTCCGATGATGACCTTAAGTCGCTGGCTGCG
>JAXIPA010000172.1:0-3361 GCA_045403145.1 Nitrospirota bacterium
CTGCTGCCGAGGTTGCGAGCCCCCAGCTCAGGAACCAGGGGACCATGGGCGGAAACCTCTGCCAGAAGCCGCGCTGCTGGTACTACCGAGGCGAGTTCCATTGCCTCAGGAAGGGCGGGGACCAATGCTTTGCCGCGACAGGAGAGAACCAGTTCCACTGCATCTTCGGCGGAGGGCCTTGCTTCATCGTCCATCCTTCGGATACGGCCCCGGCCCTTGCCGCGTTCGGCGCGGTTGTCACGATCACGGGGCCGAAGGGGTCGAGGTCCGTGCCGGTGGAAAAGCTTTTCGTCCTGCCGAGCGTCGACGTGCGGCGCGACACCGTTCTCGCATCGGGAGAGATCATAACGGAGATCATGCTTCCGCCTCTGCAGAAAGGTGGGCGTAGCTCCTACCGTAAGGTGCGGGCAAGGAACTCATGGGATTTTGCCGTGGCCGGCGCAGCCATCGCGCTCGTGGTGGGCGGCGATACCGTTACCTCGGCGCGGATTGTATTAAGCGGCGCGGCGCCCGTGCCCTGGAGGTCGAAGGCGACAGAAGATGTCGTCATCGGCAAGCGGCTCGATCCCGACGTGATCGCAACGGCCTCGGACGCGGCTGTCAAGGGCGCCCAGCCGCTTGAGCACAACGGCTACAAGGTCGTTCTCTTTAAGGGCATAATCCAGGAAGGGCTGGCCAGGCTGGCGAAGGAATAAGGCAATCTATCGTCAGGTGAAAATGTTACGAGGTGAAATAAGAAGGCTTTGGGGTTCAACGCCGGCAATCCTGGCGCTGATCTGGCTGCTCGCTTCCTGCAGCAGCGGAGGCGATCCGGTGGTCGTCATCGGCCCGATGGAGCCGCGTCAGGGAGAGGTCGTCCGCTACCGGTTCTCTACGGGTGTCGAACCCCAGTGGGCCGTGGAGCCGCCCGAGGCAGGGTTGATCCTTGCGGACGGACGGTTTGTAGGCTATCAGCCGGGTCCGGCCGTGATCGTCGCACGCACTCCTGGGGCGGATGTGCCGCGAAGGATCACCATCTTACCCCGGGAGGCACCGCAAGGGGAGTTCACGGTCCAGGTACGCGGGGCACAGATCGAACGATTTACCTCCGACCTCTGGCTCGCCGGCAGCTTTGGTTATACCGGCACCTGGCTGGGCAGCACCGTGGCTGGGCGGCTCGCGGGGGACCGGCTCTTTGTCTGGGATTTAGCCGATCCTCTTGCACCGCGGCTGGCAATGGAACTGCCGGTCGATGCGCGCACCGTCAACACCGTGAATATCCGCGCCGACAGCATGCTGGCAGCGCTCACCCATGAAGGGTCCTCGGACGGTCTCAACGGCGTCACCCTCCTTAACCTCGCCGATCCCTTGCAGCCTGCCGTCATCGCCCGGTTCACCGAAGGGCTCGAATCCGGCGTGCACAATGTCTGGCTCGAAGAAGATTTCCTCTACGCCGTGGCGGACGGCGTGGGGAAGGGGCTCAGGATCATCGACATCCGGCGAACTGCTTGGGGAGCTTGAGAAACAGGGGCGGAATATCGCCGCCATACGCTACGGCAGCGACGCCGGATGCCTCACGGCGGACGGCACCTGCGCCATGGCGCCGCAGCTGCATCGGGGGCTCGTTTACGTCGCCGACCTCAACACAGGCTTGTGGGTCTTTGCGCCGGGTTTCTGAGAGGGAAGGGGATTAATAAGTTGCAAATCAAAAACTTCCTAAAATGGGAAGGATATTTGCCACAGAGCACACAGAGGTCACAGAGGAAAACCGAGAAGCATTTAGTTCGAACGCCGTTAAAAAGATTTTCTCTGTGTTCTCGGTGACCTCTGTGGCAAAAAGCTTTGCCGGCTTGTCCGGGTTAGGGATTGATCAGGAAATCATCAGTCGATGTTTTTTCGCCGGACACAAGCACTCTTCTACCCTCGACCCGAAGCCTGCCCTCGGCATAAAGCTGGATGGCCCGGGAATAGATCTTGTGTTCCTGCTTGAGGATGCGTGCGGAGAGGGTGTCCTCGGTGTCGTTGTCCAGGATCGGAACTACGGCCTGAATAACGATCGGACCTGTGTCCATGCCCTCGTCCACGAAATGCACGGTG
The DNA here is from genome assembly GCA_045403145.1 of Nitrospirota bacterium. Lineage (GTDB taxonomy): Bacteria > Nitrospirota > UBA9217 > UBA9217 > UBA9217 > JAJYKN01. The sequence goes on from JAXIPA010000172.1 coordinate 2,077, forward strand.
CAGCCCGAGAATTTGGCGCCGTGTTCCAGCGCCGCCTTCTGGACGTGAAGGCCTGGAAAGGCCGGCAGCAGGGCAGGGTGGATGTTCAGGATGCGGTTGGGAAAGGCTTTGATCAGCGTCGGTGTGATGATGCGCATGAAACCGGCAAGGCAGACGAGCTCCACGTCGTGTTTCTGAAGTTCCTGTATGAGCAGTTCGTCATATTCATCCCGCTTCCCTTTATACCCCATAGGACTAACATGAACGCCGGGGATGCCATGCTTTCGCGCACGCTCCAAAGCAAAAGCATCTGCCTGGTCGCTGATCACGACGGCAAGTTCGGCAGAGAGCTTTCCTGCCTCGATGTTGTCGATGATAGCCTGAAGGTTGGAACCGCGGCCGGAGACGAGGATGCCGAGTTTGACTTTCTTCATAAGAATTCCTGAAAACGGGGTTCAAAGTTCAGAGTTCAAAGTTCAGAGTTAGGTAACCCATATTCCGTACCCCTTAACTTTGAACCATGAACTGTGAACTCTGAACTCTATCTTTCCTCGTACTTTACTACCTGCTTCCCCTTCACGATCTCGCCGATCAAATACGCCTTCTCGCCGAGTTTCGTTGCCTTTTTCATCACCGCTTCGGCCTGCTTCTTCGGCACGGCGAGGACCATGCCGATGCCCATGTTGAAATCGCGGTACATCTCGTCATCCTCCACCTGGGCCTTCTTCTTGATGAGCTTGAAGACAGGATGGACGTCCCATGCCCCTTTTTTGATCAAAGCCTGAGCGCCCTTCGGCAGCATGCGCGGCGTGTTCTCGGTGATGCCGCCGCCCGTGATATGGGCCATGCCGCGGATGTCGAACTCCTTCAAGAGCGTCAGAACTGTTTTCGCGTAGATCCGCGTGGGGGTGAGCAGGGCTTCGCCGAGCGTGCCCTGGCCCAGTTCCGTCAGGATGTCTTCGACGCCGTAGCCCGCTTTTTCGAACAGGACCTTCCGTACCAGGGAGAATCCGTTGCTGTGGAGGCCCGACGAGGCAAGGCCCACGAGCAGATCTCCGGGCTTGATCTTCGAGCCGTTGATGATCTTTTTCTTTTCGACCACGCCCACGGCAAAACCGGCCAGATCGTACTCGTCCTCGGCGTAGAATGAGGGCATCTCGGCGGTCTCGCCGCCGATGAGCGCGCAGCCCGACTGCCTGCAGCCTTCCGCGATGCCCTTGACGACGTCGGCGTGAGCCCCGGGCTTGAGCTTGCCCGTGGCGAAGTAGTCGAGGAAGAAGAGCGGCTCCGCGCCGGAGACGATGAT
>JAXIPA010000239.1:0-10447 GCA_045403145.1 Nitrospirota bacterium
GACCGAGATCATGGTCCGACAGATCGCTGACCTCGAGACCATCGTGACTCACACCGAGCTTGAGGCCCTGGCGCTCGAAGCGAACCTCATCAAGAAGCACCGGCCCCGGTACAACATCATCCTGCGGGACGACAAGAACTATCCCTACCTCCGCTTCGATCTCAAGTCCGAATATCCGAGGCTCGAAGTCGTACGACGGCTCAAGAAGGACGGCGCGCTCTACTACGGCCCTTATGTCCCTGCCGGCGGCATGTGGGAGACGCTCGCGCTCATCCGGCGCACGTTCCCGATCGCTCCCTGCAAAATGGAGTTCAAGGCGGACAAACCGGGACGGCCCTGCATCCAGTTCCAGATCGGCCGTTGCATCGGGCCCTGCTCGGGCGAGGCGGATAAGAGCCGCTACCAGGACATGGTGGGCCAGGTGAGGCTCTTTCTTGAAGGCAAGAACCGCGACCTTTTAGGCATGCTGAAGCGGCACATGGAAGAGGCGTCCGCGAAGATGGAGTACGAGCGTGCGGCGGAGCTTCGCGACCGGATCGGAAAGATCGAGGGCGCGCTCGAAAAGCAGAAGATCATCTCCTCGGGCTTTGAAAACCAGGACGTGATCGGCATGGCGTTCGAAGCGCGTGGCGCGGACATCCAGGCGCTCTTCATCCGGAACGGCATGCTTCTCGGCAGGAAGGATTTTTACTTCGACGACGTGAGCGGCATGAAGGAAGAGGAAGTGCTGAACGACTTTCTCAGACAGTTTTACTCCAAGGAGATGATCGTGCCCCAGGAGGTCCTGTTGCCGGTGGAGATCCTTGATCGGGAGACGTTCGAGCGCTGGCTCACGGAAAAGCGTGATGCAAAAGTTGATGTGCAGGTCCCGCAGCGGGGCCGGAAACGGGAACTTGTTCAAATGGCTTCGGACAATGCGGCCCAGTCGCTCCGGGAACACCTTTTGTCCCGCAAGAGCAAGGAGCGGGTCCTCATGCGGCTCCAGGAAGAGCTCGGCCTTGTGAATCTTCCCCGGAGGATCGAGGCATTTGATATCTCGACGATTCAGGGGACCGAATCCGTTGCAAGCATGGTCTCGTTTGAGAACAACCTGCCGGACAAGAGAAATTACAAAAAATACAAAATCAGGTCTGTCGAGGGCCAGGATGATTTCGCGAGCATGGCCGAGGTGATACGGAGAAGATACACCAAGGCTAAGGAAGAGGGTATACTGCCGGACCTGATCCTGATCGACGGCGGCAAGGGTCAGTTGAATGCAGCGCTCGATGTGCTGAAGGACCTGGGTATTACTCAACCTTCCTCTATAATAAACCCTCCCCCTCAGGGGGAGGAGAGAGGTGGGGGTGGGTTGGGATTAGCAGCCTTAGGCACCCCATCCCCACCCAGCCCTCCCCTTGAAGGGGAGGGAGTGAGTAAAGAACCTGACGTGATCGGTCTTGCAAAGGCGAGGAGCGGCGAAGAGGGTTCGGACCGGGAGTTCGAGAGAGTCTTCCTGCCCGGCGTGGAAGAGCCCGTTATCCTCGACCCCACGAGTTCGATCACGCACCTGGTCGCGAGGGTGCGCGACGAGGCGCACAGGTTCGCCATCACCTATCACCGGAAGCTGCGAGAGAAACGGGCGGTACATTCCGAGCTGGACGATATCCCCGGCATCGGCGAAGTCCGGAAGAAGGCGCTCTTGCGGCACTTCGGAAGCGTGGAGAAGATCAAGCAGGCGACAATGGAAGAGTTGCATGCGGTCGCGGGAATGAGTAAAAAAGCTGCTGAAGAGATCAGGGAGTTTTATAGGAAAAAACCGGCAGGGCAAGGACAAAGGCATTTTACCGCAGAGGGCGCAGAGGAAATCAATAAAGACAAGGACTGAAGGCCTCATACCGGGGGTTTCAAGATTAAGGAGTCATCATGACCAATGAGCAATGGCTGGAAATTTTCAAACATATCGGCAAAAAAATGCGAGAAGGACTGTCCGTGATCCTTGCGAAGGAAGGCGGAACGGTGCCTCTGGGCAAGGGCGCGGGCGGGGACAAGACCTTTCCCGTGGACAAGTGGGCGGAGGACATCATTATCGCGGCGCTGGTTAAAGCACAGCGGGAGGGCGAGACGTTCACGCTCATCTCAGAAGAGCTGGGTGTCAGAAAGTTCGGGGACGGCAGGAAGATCGTGCTCGTGGACCCCATTGACGGGAGCAACAACGCGAAGAGCGGGATCCCGTTCTTCTCCACCTCGCTGGCGCTTCTCGACGGAGAGACGCTGGACACCCTGGCCGTGGGCTACGTCATCAACCTCGCCGCGGGCGACGAGTTCTGGGCGCTGCGCGGGCAGGGCGCATTCAAAAACGGCGCGCGGATCAGGACGTCGGCCACACAGGGGATCACGATCGCGGCCTACGAGGCGTCATCGCCGGCAACCGATATCCCGCGGCTCATGCCGCTCCTGGCGCAGGCGAAGCGCACGCGCTGCTTCGGCTCGACCGCGCTCGACCTTGCCTACCTTGCGTCGGGGGCCGTCAGCGTTTTCGCCACGGCAACGGCATCGCGCGCCTTCGATTACGCCGCGGGCATGCTGATCCTGGAAGAAGCCGACGGAGTGATCACCGACCTCGACGGAACGTCGCTCGACCATATCGTCGTGGGGTTGGAACGGACCGTTCCGCTGCTCGCGAGCAAGAACGACGCAACGCACGTGCTGGCGCTGAATGCCCTGTCCGCGCGCAGAGGGCCATGACCTTTCGCAGTATTGACATACCATCCTTTTTATGCAATTATGAGACATGGCACTGGTAAATCACACCACGCGTGAAATCAACGCGAAGATCGTGTATTACGGCCCCGGGCTCTGCGGAAAGACGACAAACATCCATCTGATCTATCACCGGATAGCGCCGAACCAGCGGGGGAAGCTCATCTCGCTGGCGACGGAGGCGGACCGGACGCTCTTTTTCGATTTCCTCCCCGTCGAACTCGGGACCATCAAGAATTACAAGGTGCGGTTCCATCTCTACACCGTGCCCGGCCAGGTGTTTTACAATGCCACGCGGAAACTGGTGCTGAAAGGCGCCGACGGCGTGATCTTCGTCGCCGATTCGCAGCGCGCCATGCTGGACGCCAATCTCGAGAGTCTTTCCAACCTCCGCGATAATTTCGCCGAGCAGGGCGTGAATCTCACCGAGTTTCCCATGTCGATCCAGTACAACAAGCGGGACCTCCCCGACATCCTGTCGGTCGATGAACTGAATGCGGCGCTCAACCCGCGGAACGTGCCGTTCTACGAGGCCGTCGCGGTGACCGGCGACGGGGTGCTGAAAACCTTCACCGCCATTTCCAAGCTCGTGCTGCAGGACATGCAGAAGCATCCGGAGCGCCACAATTTTACGCTCAGTGACATCCTCGGCAAAAGCGAGAAGAGGGCGGAACAGCCTTCCGACGTTATGAAGGAAATGCCCCCTTCCGAGCCATCGATTCCGGGGGCGCCCATGGCGGAAGCGAAGCCGGAGATGGCCTCGCTCGAGAAGGCCGTGGACGCTGGGATGAAAGTGAACCTCGGCAAGGCCTTTGTGGAAGACAGCAGGATCATCCTTCCGTTCGAGCTCGTGGCCGGAGAGCGGGAGGAGCAGTTCCAGCTCCACGTGGCGATCGATATGGAGGCGCCGATGTCCAGGCGGTTCAAGATCATCGTGAAGAATTTCAAGAAGTGAACGGCAGCCGGGATTTTTTCCCCCAGGTGAGGTACCATGTCGAAGGTGACGGCACTCATACCGGCAGCGGGAATGGGGAAGCGGATGGGCAGGACAGTTGCGAAGCAGTTTCTGTCGCTCGGAGACAAACCCATGCTGGCCCACACGCTCCTTGCGTTTCAGCGCGCTTCGGAGATCGATGAGATTATCCCGATCCTCTCGCAAGGGGACATGGAAGGCTGCCTCCGGGACATCATCGAAGCATATCATATCACGAAGGTAAAGACCCTCGTCGTCGGCGGCAAGGACCGTCAGGACTCGGTGGCCAACGGCCTGCACAAACTCGAGAAGGACGCGATGATCGTGCTCGTGCACGACGGGGTGCGGCCTTTCGTAACACCCGAAATGATCAAGGACGCCGTAGACCATGCGAGGAAAGGCGAGTGCGTGGCGGCGGGCGTGCCGATCAAGGACACTATTAAGGAAGTAAACGACAAGGGCGTCGTCCGCACCACCCTGGAGCGGAGCAGACTCTGGGCCATCCAGACCCCCCAGGCATTTCCAGCCAAGATCCTCAAGCATGCCTATGAAGAGGCGGCCAGACTGCACATGTACGGGACTGACGACGCGACGCTGGTGGAGAGGACGGGGGGAACGGTCCGCGTAATCATGGGAAGCTACGAGAACATCAAGATCACCACGCCCGAGGATCTCATGGTGGCGGAGGAGATCCTGAAAAGACGGTATGATGCGAATCGGCACAGGTTATGACGTCCACCGGCTCGTTGCGGGCCGCAAGCTGATCATCGGCGGCGTGCATATTCCCGCCGAGGAGGGGCTGTTCGGCCACTCCGATGCGGATGTGCTGCTCCACGCGATCTGCGACGCGCTTTTGGGCGCGGCAGGGCAGGGCGACATCGGCAGGCATTTCCCGGACACTGAACAGAAGTACCGGGGGATATCCAGCCTTATTCTGCTTGAAGAAGTTTCCCGGGTCCTTACCGAAGCGGGGTTTCGGGTGCACAATATCGACGCGACCATCGTCGCGGAGCGGCCGAAAATGTCGCCGCACATCCCGGCAATGGTCGCCAACATAGCCGCGGCAGTAAGCGCGGACCGGAGTGCGGTCAACGTGAAGGCCACGACGACGGAGGGACTCGGCTTCACGGGCAGGGGCGAGGGCATAGCGGCATATGCCGTCTGTATGATCCGCAAAGCGGAGTGACCCGCATTGAAAAAATGATCGAGACCTTCCGTAAAATCAAGAAAGATTTCCACGCAGCGCTCTCCATGGATCCCGCGGCAACGAGCAGGCTGGAGGTCGCCCTTACCTATGCCGGTTTTCACGCACTCCTGTTTTATCGCTGCGCTCACTGGCTGTGGAAAAAACGCATACCTTTTCTTCCGCGCGCCGTGTCGCAGTTTGCCCGCTTCCTTACCGGAATCGAGATCCATCCCGGAGCAACAATCGGGTCCGGGCTGTTCATCGACCACGGCATGGGCGTGGTGATCGGCGAGACCACTGAAATCGGGGACAATGTCACGCTCTTCCAGGGCTCGACGCTGGGGGGGACCGGAAAACAGCGCGGCAAACGCCATCCAACGCTCGGGAGCCATGTGGTCGTGGGCGCCGGCGCAAAAGTGCTCGGCCCAATCAAGATCGGCGATTACGTGAAGGTCGGCGCCAACGCGGTCGTGCTTCAGGATGTGCCGGACCATTCCACGGTGGTCGGCATCCCGGGCAGGATCGTCCGGATCAAGGATGAGCGTGTGGCCGAGGACGCGCTCATGGACCACATCCACATTCCGGACCCCATAGCCGACAGGCTCATCGATTTACAGGTCCAGATCGACTGTCTGAAGGACGAAGTCAAGTATCTCAGAAACGGCGGGCAAAAGTCGTGATGCGCGATGCGGAAGATCCATGAGCCGAGGTGTTATTGACATTCTCAAAGGCCACGGAAATTAATACCTTCCGCGGCCCTTTTTTGTTGAATTTTGCCACAGAGAACACAGAGCTTGCACAGGAAGCACCGTGATGGTGATTTTAAAAAACTCCGCGCACCTCGCGTGCTTTGCGGGAGACGATTCCGGTTCCCGGTTTGTACAGGAGGCGACTCATGAACGTTTCGGTGATTCTGGCCCATCCGGATCAAGGAAGTTTTAACCACGCCATTGCGGATGCAACGGTAACGGCGCTCAAGGAAAACGGCCATCAGGTCCTGTTTCACGACCTCTACGCCGAGCAGTTCGACCCGGTGCTTCCTCCCGACGAAACTCCGAAAAGTGCGGCCCTGCCCCGTGAGGTCACGAAGCACTGCGAAGAGCTCGCTCTCGCGGACGGCATCGTCGTCATCCACCCGAACTGGTGGGGCCAGCCCCCGGCAATCCTGAAAGGCTGGATCGACAGGGTGATACGACCCGGCGTGGCCTATGAGTTCCTCGAAGGCGACAGCGGAGAGGGCGTGCCGTGCGGGCTGCTCAGGGCCAGGACCGCGCTCGTCTTCAACACGTCGAATACGACCGAAGAGCGCGAGCGGACGGTCTTCGGCGATCCGCTTGAGGCGCTCTGGAAGAACTGCATCTTCGGGCTTTGCGGCGTGTCTAACGTCCACCGCAGGACATTCAGTGTCATGGTAACGAGCACGGAGACGAAGAGAGAGGCATGGCTGAACGAAGTTCGGGAACTGGTCAAGACCTCGTTTAAACAATAGGCAGAGTCCGCAGAAAACAAAATGCGAGGTGCCATGCAGATAACGAAGAATGTCCACGCCCTGAAGATCGATTTTAGAATAATCTACGGTGACGTGACCGGATATGGTTGATCGACATCCGGAGTCGCCGCGAGAGGGTGACTAAGTATCGCGGCAATTGACAGGGAGCTGAAGGGATAGCAGAACATGTATCCTGACTTTCATAAATACCACGCCCTCGGCAATGACTATATCGTCATAGACCCCAGGGATGTGCAGATCGAGCTGACACCGGATGCGATCAGGACGATCTGCGACCGGCACAGAGGCGCGGGTTCGGATGGGATACTTTATGGGCCTCTCTTTGAAAACGGCAAGACCGGCATGAGGATATTCAATCCCGACGGCAGCGAGGCTGAAAAGAGCGGAAACGGAATCAGGATATTTTCGAAGTATCTTTTGGACGCAGGGTATGCCAAAAAGGGCAGGTTCGATCTCCAGACCCCGGGAGGCAAGGTGACGGTAGTAATCCTCGATGATAGGGCAAACAGGGTCCTAGTCGACATGGGAATAGTTACGTTCAGGAGCACAGATATACCGGTTGCAGGGCGGGAGCGGGAAGTAGTAGATGAGGAATTGACGGTTCAGGGAAAATCATATCGCATCACCTGTCTGTCAATCGGGAATCCGCACTGCGTCATACCGGTAAACGAACCGACAAGGGATACGGCAATCAGGATCGGGCCATACGTGGAGCGGCACGAGATGTTTCCGAACAGGATCAATATGCAGCTAGTGGATGTAATCGACAGGAACTCGATCAGGATCGAGATCTGGGAGCGCGGCGCGGGATATACCACGGCCTCGGGCAGCAGCAGTTGCGCCGCCGCAAGCGCGATGTTCAGACTCGGAAGAGTAGACAGGCAGGTGGCCGTTTACATGCCGGGAGGGGTCATCGACATAACGATCCGGGAAGATGGCCATGTACTGATGACGGGGGAGGTTTCCGGCATAATGAGCGGCAGGTTTCATGACGACCTGCGGGAAGGGCTGTTCCCGGCGGGGAAAGGGAGACACAATGCTGAATGAATTTCCAGAATTCATGAAAAATCCGGCCAATGCAATTGTATCCCATCAGCAGAGCCGGGGTGTAGAAGGTTTTGTGTTTGACGGCATCGACGGAAGCCAGGTGGCGGTATTCCAGTGTTCGAGAGATGGCGCATCAAAAGAGCATGTGCATGATTTCGATGAATACTTCGTCGTTATCCAGGGTGAATACACGCTCGGCATTAACGGCGAAAAAATTCGACTGACAGCAGGCCAGGAGTACCATATTCCACAGGGGAAGCCACACGACGGTTTGTTTACTGCCGGCACGCGAACGATAAATGTCTTCGGCGGAAAGCGGGCCGACAGGATATCCCGGGACATACTGGGTCCCCGATAGAGGCATTCGGGGACGACGAACGGGACGACGAACCATTGACATCTGAGCTGTGAGAAATACCATGCTGGGAGGGGCTTTGACGGTTCATGAGGACTCATGAGCAAGACATTATTGATTATATGGGGTATCTTTCTCTCGTGCCTGCTGCCGGCAATGACGGTTTTCGCGAATGACGAAGCACCGAAGAAATGGATGGTCGGGACGGAATTGGATTTAGTCCCGTATCTATTCGACGGCTACTATGTATCAGTCGTGGCCGGCCATGGCAAATGGAGAGCGAGATTCGTTCGCACAAACATTACAACGCCGGACTTCGCGACGCAATCCGGTTTTGAAGACAATGAGCTCAATGTCAATGCCTACATTGTTGACTATTACTTCAAAGACGGTTTCCGAGGCTGGTGGGTCGGGCCGGGTTATGAAACATGGAATGGAGAGGTAAAGGAAAAGAGCAGCGGGCTCAACAAGAAGTACCGGACGGACATCTTGACTCTTGGGGGAGGCTACACCTTCCGCTTCAACGATCACGCGTATCTCAACCCCTGGGCCGCCGTGCACGTACCGATAAGCGGCGACAGGGATGTGTCGTTTGTGAACAGCGTTTTCAAGATACGGGCGACTCCCGAAGCCTCCATAAAGATCGGGATCAATTTTTAGCATGACGGCGCGTCTGCGAATGCAAGGTGGGGATGAATCAGCGTTGAGCAGACAATGGTACGATAATGTATTCTTTACTGGCAGGAGGCGGCGATGTTGAACTTACCCCAGGTGGCTTTGTTCATGGCGGGCGCTTTTATTATAATAGTCATTCCCGGCCCGAACATTCTTTCTCTCATCGCGCGAAGTATCCATCAGGGACGAATGGCCGGATTCGTTTCGGTCCTTGGTATAGAAGCCGCTACGCTGGTGCATATCTGCGCGGCGACACTTGGGCTGACGTCTCTGCTGCTGTCATCGGCCATTGCCTTTACCGTCGTTAAATATGCCGGGGCAGCTTATCTCGTCTATCTGGGAGTTCGAAAGTTTGTTGAACGGCGCGAGGACAAGGAAAACGAGGTGAGAGCGGAAGAGGGATTAAAGCAGGTTTTTGTCCAGGGATTCATCGTCAATTTGCTGAATCCGAAGACGGCCATGTTCTTCCTGGCGTTTTTACCCCAGTTTGTAAATGCCGGCCGCGGAAGCGCTGCAGCTCAGATCCTCTCTTTTGGTCTGATCCTTGTTGTCCTGGCGATTGCTGTTGAGGTGGCGTATGTGCTCTTTTCGAGTCATTTGCGGTCATGGCTCAGAGGGAACCAGCAGTTACGCAAAAGCCGACGTTATCTGGCAGGCGGCGCATACATCGGTCTCGGCCTGACCACCGCCTTGTCCGGATCAAACCACAAATAGCAGGCTGTTCACAAAGGAGTAATGGAATGGCAAAAATAGGCATTTTGACATGTTCCAATGCAACGCAGGACCTCGGCTGCTCGTCAGTTAGTTGCCTTTCTGATTTTCGGAAACGGAAAGGGACGTTCGCAGATTATCCCCCGGATGAAAAACTGACGCTGATGGGCATTATAAACTGTCCCGGCTGTCCTACGCTCACCGGACCTGATAAATTGATCCAAAGAATCCGGGCGCTCACTGATTTTGGGGTCGACACGATACATTTTTCTTATTGCCTGAAGGCACTCTGCCCGTTCAAGGAAAAATACAGGAATGCGTTTGAGCGATCCTTTCTGAATATCAGAATTGTGATCGGCACACACGAGGACCATGTTACACCGGAAGAATTTCGCCGCCGCGTCAAGAAGCTGTTCTGCCAGCCCCGGAAAACCATGGTTGATATAATTCTGAACAAAGACGAGGAAGGGTAGGACGTAGCAACTTGATGGGAGACGAGATATGCGATTGTTTCTATTCCTTCTCATCATCATCCACGGACTGATCCATCTGACCGGTTTTGGTGAATGGGAGTTCTCGTCTTACGACAAGATGTCAAGCATGCGACTGATTGCAATTGGTCAGAAATAGGGAAACGACTATTCCAACCAACTGGTCTTTCAACATTTCAACAATTGTTGAAATGTTGAAGTGTCCGAGAGGAGGTGGAGCAATGGGGTTGACGAAGCGGGAAATGCCGGAGACCATGTATCGGGCATCGAGGTGCTGCCGGATTCTCGGGAATCCAACAGCGTACCTTGTCGTCAAATGCCTGGGTACGGAGCGGAAGACGCCCGGGGAACTGTGCGAACAACTCCGGGTTCCGGTGACGACGATTTCCATGACGTTGCGGCAGCTTCGGCAGGTGGACCTGGTCCGGTACGAGGCCAGAGGCAAGACGAAGCAGTACTGGCTCAAGGACCGGAAGATACTGGATGTCCTCAATACCGTCGAGGACTGGGTCGAAGCCATGAGAAAGCGGCAATCGTGATATTTCCACACTTCAACAATTGTTGAAATGTGGAAATGAGTGGAAATGATTGGTTTTCTGGAGACTCGGCGGTTCTGATGAGGGTACTGTCAAAAGTTCTATGAAAAAAACGAAAGATATTTTACCGCAGAGATCGCAGAGGTCGCAGAGAAATGCAGCTCTTGAAATGAAAGCGGAGTAAGTAAAAGAAAGCTGGTTCAATTCGGCATATATTCAGGTTA
>JAXIPA010000105.1:0-14375 GCA_045403145.1 Nitrospirota bacterium
TTGGATGCATTGGACGCTGCCGGCGAGTTCGGCGAACCGGACGAACCGCAGCCGGTAATCACCAGGCTCATCATCACTGCACATACCGCGAGAAGGGTGAACGTGTTTTTCCTCATTAAAATCTCCTTTTTGAAATTGGGCTTGTGTGCCTTTCGGGCACGGGTGCTGCACATGTCTGAATACGTTGTTTTAATCATGTGCTCTGTTTTTCGCGTCTCTCCGTCAGAAAGTTAATGTTCGTGAACCGTTTGTGATGATGTTCTTGTGAGACCGGGTTGTCCGCGTGTCCAAGCCGCCGGCTGGGGCCGGGGGGCTTGAACTCGTGAAGCAACCATCCGTGTTCCGTTCCATGGTCGGCATCACCTCCTTAGCTCGCTTGGATCCGCGAGCGGTTTGAAAATAAAAAAGCCGGGGGCCTTAATATCGAAAGATATTTCGGCAACCCGGCTGTCTCGTAGAGATCCTGAGGCTTTCCGCCCCACCCTCGCGGATGGTTGAGTATTGTCGTGTATCTTGTGCTATGTGGTACGAACTGCCGAAAGGATCGCGCCCTTTTATGCGCGTGCTGGGAAAATTACAAAACCAGCGCCCTGCCTTGCGACAGGGCGCTTTGTATAACCTTGCTTCTTACTACCATCTCTCCGTGCCGTGGCACGAGTTCGAGCAGGAGCGAGTAGACGGGTTCCAGCCCGGTATGCTCCCGCTCGCGATGTTTATCACACCGTTGTTGTGCGTCGCCGAGTTTACAGCGGTCGCGCTGTAGCCCGTGCCGTGGCAGGTTGCGCACGAGCGGGACCGGTGTGTCGAGTGATGACCGGACGACGGCGGGATGGAGTGGCAGCTGCCGCACACCGTCGGCGTGGGCGTTGGCGTCGGAGTCGGCGCTGGTGCCGTGCCTCCCGTCGCTATGGCCTGGATCTGCTCAGTTGTAAGCCCCGAGAGTGACCCCATTCCGCCACGGTTGCTGCTGATGGCGTTCTGGATAGCAGTGGCTGATGAGCCTTGCATGCTGTTGCCATGGCATCCGCTGCAGTACTGGGTATAAAGCGATGCGCCGTCGATCGGCGTCGGTGTTGGTGTCGGTGTGGGCGTTGGCGTCGGAGTCGGAGTCGGAGTCGGCGCTGGTGCCGTGCCTCCCGTCGCTATGGCCTGGATCTGCTCAGTTGTAAGCCCCGAGAGTGACCCCATTCCGCCGCGGTTGCTGCTAATGGCGTTCTGGATAGCAGTGGCTGATGAGCCTTGCATGCCGTTGCCGTGGCAGCCACTGCAGTACTGAGTATAAAGCGCCGCGCCGTCGATCGGCGTTGGTGTAGGCGTAGGTATTGGAGTCGGAGTCGGCGCTGGTGCAGTGCCTCCTGTCGCAATGGCCTGGATCTGCACATTCGTGAGCCCTGAGAGCGACCCCATTCCGCCGCGGTTACTGCTGATGGCGTTCTGGATAGCAGTGGCTGATGAGCCTTGCATGCCGTTGCCATGACATCCGCTGCAGTACTGGGTATAAAGCGCTGCGCCGTCGATCGGCGTCGGTGTTGGTGTGGGCGTCGGTGCTATTGCCAGCGCATCCGCGATGGCCTGGATCTGCCCAGAGGTGAGGTGGTTTACTACGGAACCCATACCGCCGCGGTTGGTGTCAATTGCGGACTGGATCTGAGTAGCCGTCCTCACTATCACGTTGCTCTCGGCAAGGACGCCGTGACACGAACCGCACCAGCTGGCGTACAGCGTTGCTCCGTCCGTGGGCGCCGGTGTCGGTGTTGTTGACGGCGTCGAAGGAGGCGTGGGTGTCGTTGCCAGGGCATCCGCTATGGCCTGAATCTCAGCAGTTGTGAGAGTCGAAAGATATCCCATGTTGCCTGCGTTGCCCTTAATGGCTGAATCGATCCTGGCAAACGTTGCCCCTGTCTTGGTGCTCGTGGTGAGTGGCCCGTGGCAGTTAGTGGAACTGCAGTTATTCGCATAGAGCACAGCTCTGTCCGCTGGCGCCGGTGTTGATGTTGTTATCGGCGTCGTAGGAGGCGTGGGCGTTGTTGCCAGGGCATTTGCGATGGCCTGGACCTCGGCAGCCGTCAGGGTTGAAAGATATCCCATCCCTCCCGCATTGCGGGTAATGGCGGACTGGATCCTTGCAACCGTTGCCCCTTTCTTGGTGCTCGTGGCGAGCGGCTCGTGGCAGGAACTGCACTTATTCGCATAGAGCGCGGCTCCATCTGCTACCGTTGAGATGTTTGTCTGGCCGGGCATGCATTGCGGGTAAAAAGTTCCTGATGCGATATTGCTTAGGGGGCCTTCAAAGATCACGTCTGAAGTGCGATTGTTCCTTACGATGACCTTGCCCGAGCTCACATAGATCTGCACGTCGTCGAACATGGCGTCGAGACCGGTGTGATCGGCTTCGAATTCATCGGTGACGGGGTCCTGGGCTGTCTGGTACAGCTCGAACAGGGGCGCCAATACGGTCCGCAGGCTTTCCGCGACCTCCCGGTGACGGGCTGCAGCGGCCCGGATCAGGGCGGGATCCAGATTACCGGCGGGCAATACCTCATCGGAGACTCCGGCTGCTCCGGCAAAAACCGCATTTGAGAACGGGTTGATGTTTGACGTGCCGGGCTCATCGGTAAAAGAATACATCCGGTGATGCCCCGTGATATCAGTCCATTCAACTGTGAGGACGAAAGGCGTCTTGAGTCCGTTCACTTCGAAAGCGAAGGACCCGTCGCCGGAGGTCGTAGTCCCTCTTATCTGCGCTGGTTCCGAGGAATCCTGTAATGAAACGGCGCCGATTATAGGCGCGCCGGAAGAGGCAACGCCCGTCACGCCATCCTGCTGGCTCGTGCCGCAGCCGGTAAGCGCAAAACTCAGAACTGCTGCACAAAGCAGGGAGAGTGTGAAAAGTTTTTTTCGCATTTTTTCCTCCTCGGAGATAAGAGTTGTGAATTACAGCGACCTTAAAGAAATGCTCAGTTCATTAGAGTCTGAAAAGAGAATACTTTGAACATAATGAGGTCTGCGCTAATCAATACTTATTACCATTTAATAGCAAGTCAAATGCCAGAATAAATATTTTGGTGTCATCTCATTGGTATGTAAAGGTATTTTCTTAAATACGGTGTGTTTATATTCGCCCAATAAAAAAGCTGAATTGTATGGATTTTTATACAGTGATGGTCCATGACACGATGGCAATATCTATGAAATTATTAATAAATCAACATGTTAATTGCTGTATGCAATTACATACAATATACGGTAATTTCACCGAGCTTTGTCTTGCGAATGACATTGCTGGCCTGATCATCCCTCCCACAGGGCAGCTTCATGGTGAGATGAATTCGGTTGCAATTCATAAACGCTCAAGGTACATTGTGCGGGCACTACAGGTCTTAAAAAACGGGGTTTTTCATGGCATTGGTAAGTTTACAGGGTGTCAAGGTCGGTTTCGGCGGACCGCTGCTGCTCGAAGATGTGGATCTTTCGATCGACCGGGGCGAGCGCGTCTGCCTGGTAGGGCGGAACGGCACGGGCAAGTCCACGATCATGCGGCTCATCACGGGCGAGGTGAAGCCCGACGCGGGAAAGATCGTGTTCCAGCAGGGGGTGAAGATCGCGCTCCTGACCCAGGAGGTCCCGCAGTCGCTTACGGGCAGCGTGTTCGACGTGGTGTCGGGCGCGTTCGGCGAGCAGGGGGCGCTGCTTGCCGCGTACCATCACGTGAGCGCCAGGCTTGCCCATGACCACAGCGAGAAGCTAATGGCCGAGCTCGAGGACGTCCAGCACAAATTCGAGGCTTCCGGCGGGTGGCAGATGCAGCAGCAGGTCGAGGAGATCCTGACGCGTCTTAAGCTTTCCGAGGACGCGGAGTTCTCCGAGCTTTCCGGCGGGCTCAAGCGGCGGGTGCTTCTCGCAAAGGCCCTGGCAGGCGAGCCGGACCTTTTGCTTTTGGATGAACCCACGAACCACCTGGACATCGATGCCATTGCCTGGCTCGAAGAGTTTCTGCTGAGCTTCGGAGGGACCCTGCTCTTTGTGACCCATGACCGTATGCTGCTCCAGAAGCTGGCGACGCGCATTGTCGACCTCGACCGCGGCAGGCTCACGAGCTGGCCCGGCAATTATCAATCCTATCTGGATCTGAAGCAGGCGGCGCTCGATTCCGAGACCGTGGAGAACGCGAAGTTCGATAAGAAGCTCGCTGCGGAAGAGGTCTGGATCAGGCAGGGCGTGAAGGCGCGAAGGACCAGAAACGAAGGCCGCGTTCGTGCGCTCAAGGAATTACGCAGGACCCGGAGCGAGCGGCGCGAGGTTTCGGGCACGGCGCGCATGCAGACGCAGGAGGCGGAGCGCACGGGAAAACTCGTGATCGAGGCGACGAATGTCTCGTACAGCTACGACGGCCGTCCGGTCCTCCGCGATTTCTCCACGACCATCATCCGTGGCGACAAGGTCGGCATCATCGGGCCGAACGGCTCGGGCAAGACCACGCTGCTTAAAATCCTGCTCCACGGGCTCAAGCCCCTCTCGGGCAAGGTGAAGCACGGCACGAACCTCGAAGTGGCGTACCTGGACCAGCACCGCGCCCAGCTCGACGACGAGAAGACCGTTCAGGACAACGTGGCATACGGCAGCGACCACGTCACCATCAACGGAAACCGGAGGCACGTGATCGGGTATCTCCAGGATTTCCTGTTCGCGCCGGCCCGCGCGCGCAGTCCCGTGAAGGTGCTGTCCGGCGGTGAGCGAAACCGGCTGCTCCTGGCGAAGCTCTTCACCCAGCCCTCGAACGTGCTCGTCCTGGACGAGCCCACCAACGACCTGGACATCGAGACACTCGATCTGCTTGAGGAGCTCCTGTCTGACTACCCCGGCACCGTGCTGCTCGTGAGCCACGACCGCGCGTTCATCAACGACGTGGTCACGAGCACGCTGGTGCTCGAAGGCGACGGCAGGGTGAGCGAGTACGTGGGCGGGTATGACGACTGGCTGCTCCAGAGCCGGAGAAAGAGCGAGGCTTCCGCGGCGCCGATCAGGGCGGAAGAGAAAAAGGCTGCGCCCTCCCCGTCAAAAGAGAAAACACGCAAGCTGACCTTCAAGGAGCAGAAGGAGCTCGAAACTTTGCCGAAGCGGATCGAAGAGCTCGATGCGGAACAGCAGCAAATCATCGCGACCATGGGCGACCCGGCCTTTTACCGGGAGAGCGGAAACAAGGTGGCGGAAACAAAGGCGCGGCTGGCAACGGTGGAAAAAGAACTGGCCGGGGCGTATAAGCGGTGGAACGAGCTGGAAACTCTTGTCGAAAAATAGCGATGGCTGATTACCTCTTGCCATTTCAGGTCCGCTGCCCAGGAGCACCGCAGAAGGCCGGGGGGAAAGTAGAGCTTCCCCTTTGGGCAGCAGGACCGCATTGTGTCGATGTCGGAAATAGGCCTTGACCGGCGCAACCTGAAAGTATATACTTAGAAGTGTACACTAAGGAGGCCGCCTTGAAGACCGCAACGGCAAAAGAGCTTCGGAGCCGCGCAGCGGCGATCCTCGCGCGCGTCAGGAAGGGCGATGAGGTGGTCATCACCATGCGCGGGAAATCCATCGCCGTCATGAAGCCCGTGAGCGAGACTGAAAAACCGTTCAGTCCCGTCGGATTCGGCATATGGAAGGGCCGGAAGGAAATAGCGAGCGTGAAAAAGTGGCTCGATGAACGGAGAAAAGAGCGGTATCAGCGATGATCTTCGACACCGACGTGCTGATCTGGTATTTCCGGGGCAGCCAAAAAGCGAGGGAGTTTATCTCCGGCGTTCCGTACAGGGACCGGCAGCTGAGCTCCCTTTGCATTATGGAACTGGTGCAGGGCTGCCGGGACCGGCAGGAACTGCGCGCGGTGAAGGAATTCATCCGCGAGAACATCGCGGGCATCATTTATCCCGATGAAGATATTTCGGAAAAGGCGATCGCGCTGCTGGAAGGGCATGCTTCGGCGGACGGACTGAGGACAATCGATGCTCTTGTCGCGGCAACTGCGCTGCGGGAAGACGACACGCTTGTCACCGCGAATCAAAAACACTTCAAGAAAATTGCCGGCCTGGAGGTGCAGAAGTTCGTCCCGTCAGCGGCACGGCGGGTGGTGAAAGCCTTGAAGAGCTGAAACGGCTCCTTAAGAGCGCCTTCCTTTCCGATCCCCCTAAAATCCAAGTTCAAAGTACGATTTCATCGTTGCCTGACAAGGCTGCTCATCCCCGCAAAGCTGTCCCGCACTCTCTGCAAAATTTACCGTAAACGTGCGTTGGTTTACTGCAGCTGCCGCAAACCTTCAATTGCGCAAACCCGCAGAAAGGGCAGGCCGGAGATCCGGCCGGCAGGTGCTTGCCGCAGTTCTGGCACTGCCCCTTTGCTATCCTCCGTTCAATCAGCTTCTCGCGCGAGAAAAGCTTTTTCTGAAAGATATAGATCAGGAACAGCGCGGCCCCAATGGCGAGGGCAATGACGAGGTAGTGCCAGATTGCAACGAGTTTGAGCGACTCCAGCAGCTCGATCAGCTTTTTCAGCAACTTCTTCGGTATGATGTCGTAGACGGTCTCGATGATCTTAAAGAAGATCGGGATGAACGAGACGACAAGAAGGTGCGACGAGACCAGAATTTGTATGCCCCGGCCTTTCCTGATGCTCGTATTGTTCCAGGCATAGAACACGACAAAGAGCGGCAGGAGGAAGATCATCTGCATCCCGAGCCGCTTGACCGGGAACCAGAAGTTCATGCTACGAAGGTCCTCTCTCAGCCTTTCCCGGTCAGCCTGCTGAAGGCCGGCGAGCCTCTCCCACAGCATCATGACCTTCTGATGTCCGTTGATCTTCAGCTCCAATGCTTCGATCCGGCCCCGCAGCGTGTTCAGGTAACCGGTTTTTTCCTGGATGCCTTTTTTGATAGTGTCGACATTCGTCTGCCCTTCTTCCTGCTTCGCGATGGTCTCCAGGAGCGATGTGTCGTAGGCCCCTTTCAGGCTTTCGATCTCCCGCTGCAGGTCCTTTGACTCTTTGAACAGATTGTTCCGGTCCTCGAATATTGTGCCCAGCTCCTTGTCGTCCTTGATCTCGTCCATGAGGTCGAGATAAGGCGCGCAGATGGGATGGCGGTCCTTGTTTTTCACCTGGACCGGATAATAGCTGTTCTTGAACGATACGACGATCTGGGAGAGGTTGTCTATGCGGTTCGTGGGGTTCCAGTCCCTGTTGATGACGATGTCCCGGCAGGAATAGGGAATGTAGTCGTCGGGGGAGGAGAGCTGCCGCGTATGCTCATTGAGCCCGTTGAAGATCGAGGTAAGGATGAAGATATCGAGAAACAGGATGATGACCAGCGCGGCCTTGCTGAGCGGCTGATTATCGAGGCTGGTCAGATTGGCCTTGACCCTGCCAGTCACATCCTTGAATTTTCCGGTTATGTTCATGCCGTCCCCCCTTTTGAATGCCTACTTGGACAAGGAGTGTAGACGTTTCCTCCCGAGCTGTCAACCACGGCGTGTGAAGCATTTTAAAAGGCCGTCTTTTAATTTGCAGGTAATGCAGAGACCCGGCAAGTCGCCTCCGCCGCCCGTCGTCTGTCTGCAAACGGCCATCCGCTCATGGCAAGAGGCTTCGACAATGTGAGAGGGGATTTCCGCCCTATCGGGAGGACGTGACAAAACCTAAGACAGGAATGTTGACTTCATCTACCACTATGTACCTTGCTTAAAGTAATAATCAGATCAAACTCGCTTGCCGTCGCGGCGTGGAGAAGGGGCAGCCATTGACGGCTGCCCCTTCCCCGCAAGGTTGACAACATTGAATTACTGGAAGACGATTCCGTCAGGAGCATTCGTCGCCCGAATTTCTTCGATGGTCAGCGCGCCTTTTCCGATGGTTGCGTAGGCGCTCGCTGAACCGGTCATAGACGAAGTGCTACTCTGGATTTCGGTCAGGACCTCGACGGTGTGATCGCCGGCCGGCAGGTTGGAAATAATAAAATTGAAATGATGGGCCGCCATGGTGTCGAGAATGAGCTGGATCTCTTCGGGAAGAAGAGAGCATTCAGTCAGGAGATCGGTGATGCCGTCCCCGTTCACATCAGTGCAGTTGGCGAAATATCCGCCGAGTGTCGCAGAGAGGGTCTGGCTGCGCTTGTCATAGGTGACCGCGCCCGGCGCCGCCTCGTTGCCGTCCACGAGCACTTTTATCTTGATCCCTGCGGTGGCGTTTGACGTATCTTTCGTTCCTCCGCTGCTCTTGACCAGCGTGTCCGTATAGATTGCCGTTTCGAGCGAGACGCCGATGAGAAGGTCTTTCTGAGTTCCGGTATGGATCTTGGCGCCCAGAACGGGGTCCCAGCTGTGCGTCCCGCCTTTGTCCGAGAAGAGAGCGACGGAGCTGACATTCGCCGCAGCCTTGGATCCCGAGACCTCGGCATTCGATACACCTGCAAAAGCGATAACCGTCAGAACTGCAGTGATGAGAAGCACGATTTTTTTCATGACCAATTCTCCTTTGATGTTTAAATTAGATGGACACAGACCGCTCTCTCCTGCGACACCGTCTTACGTCATTCAGTAATACATTTTAATCGCCTCCTTTCCGGGTAGGAATAGAGTCACCCTGTTTCGTTCCCAACTGCAGGAGCGAACGATGTAACATCTTTCGACAGAAAGTTTGCTGTTGTTGCTGTTACTTTCATTTCTTCTCAATCCCGGCCAGCATGTCGTATGCTTGCGTTCGAAAAGTTTGAAACATAAGCAACACCCGTGCCATTCATCAACGAATGAAATCATTGCGTGATGAACCTGTTGATTTGCGCTGATAAAGCTTGCAACCCCGGCTGCGTTGTTTCATTTTTCCAGAAAGGATTCTGTAGGAAGTTCCATACACGGAAAACAGCGATAAGGTTCGTTCGGTAGAAAAATCAACTCTTTCAGACTGCATGCTTTTCCATTCATGTGGTGTGTCTTTCTGACCCGGACAAGCTTGATTCACAATTCCCGATCGCGAATTGCGCGAATAGGACGGACAAGAATTCCATTCGTCACAGACTGAGAAGATCAGGAGTGGAAAGAATTTCCATCATACTGATAAATGGCATAGGTGAAGCAACTGGATCCTGCCAGGTGAAGTAGAAGGTAGAGCGTTACTTCGTCGAGGAGAACAAGGAAGATGAGAGTCTGAGGAAATTGTTTATGCAAAGAGCGGTTTGCAGAGGTTGCTTTACAGATGAATTTCCTATTAACGGGCTGTTGAAAAACGAATTTCGCAGGACAATTAAAACTTGAATACAAGTGAGAATGCTTTCCCCACATCACCAATCTTCCCTGTTGCAACCTTGGTATCCAGAGACGCAGCATGATGTTGAGGGCCATTCCCGGTCCAATGGTTGACGCCTGCACTACCCGGTGCTATCGTTCAATAAGGAGGTAACAAGTCATGAAAATGAATCCAGTTGTCCATTTTGAAATGCCGGCTGAAGACAGGAAGCGCATGGCGGGTTTTTACTCGGGCGTGTTCGGGTGGAAAACCGAGCTGTTGGGTGAAGAGATGGGAAACTATGTTCTGGCAACTACAACCGAGACCGATGAAGAAGGCCGTCCCAAAATGCCAGGAGCGATCAACGGCGGCTTCTTCCCGAAATCGAACGAGATGCCGGCGCAATATCCTTCAGTGGTTATCGCGGTAGAAAACATCAAGGAGCATATGAAGAATGTGGAAAAGGCGGGAGGGAAAGTGCTAGGCGAGCCTATGGAGATACCCGGAGTCGGATCGTATGTATCGTTCATAGATACGGAAGGCAACAGGGTGAGCATGCTGCAGCCGAAGCGTGGGTGAAAGGTCTGACAATAAACCCGGACAAGCCGGAAAGGCTATCAGCCACAGAGTTCACGGAGCGCACAGAGGGATGCAGAACCTAAAAATAAAGCCGGCTTATTCAGGTTCTTCTCTGTGACCTCTGTGTGCGCTGTGGCGAAAGATTTTGACACCAAGGATGAGGTTGAAGGAGGGTAAGATGATGAACAAAAGGCTGTCCCTATTTACAACAGCGATGATCATCATGTTCCTCCAGGCTCTGCTCTTCCAGGTTTCGGCCGATTCCCAGGAGAAACCCCTTTCTCTGTATCAGCGCTTGGGAGGTTATGACTCGGTGGCCGCGGTGGTGGATGATTGGGTGGGAAATATGTCGAATGACCCCATGTTCACCAAGTTCCGCACAGGCTTCAGCCATGATTCCATGAAACGCCGCCGCCAACTGATCGTGGAGTATATCTGCCAGGCCGCGGGCGGGCCCTGCTATTATACGGGACGCACCATGAAGGTAGGGCACGCCGGGCTGGGTATCACGCAGAGCGAATGGAACGCGGCAAAGAAACACCTGGCATCTGCCCTGGATAAGTTCAAGGTTCCCAAAAAAGAGAAGGAAGAAGTCTTGACCATGATCTCCGGTTTAAAAACAGATATTGTCGAAAAGTCTGACAATTAACCGCTTATGGAGGCGCCCATGCCAAAACCCGATAAAGACAAAGAGATGAAGCGATGAAAGGTTAAGAAACATGGAGGTGACCACCATGAGAAAAGTAATTGCAGCACTGCAGGTAACACTTGACGGCTATATCGAAGGTCCCAACGGTGAGTTAGACTGGGCGATGGCGGAGGATGAAGAAACGTGGAGGGATCTGGACGAAACGCTCGAATCGGTAGACACCTTTATCCTGGGCCGCGTGATGTATCCCGACTACGAACAATACTGGCTTGCCATCCTGGCCGACCCAGCCGGCATTTTGCCCTTAAGCGGCGCGGCCGCCTCGAAGAATGAAATTGCCTACGCGCGCCGCGCCGACAAAATACCCCACCTCGTCCTTTCAAAAACCCTGGACAAGGTCGCATGGAAGACAACACGGATCGTTCGAGACGTTGAGGAAATACGAAAACTGAAACAGCAGCCGGGCAAGGACATGCTGGTGCTCGGCGGCGCGACTCTGGTATCCAGCCTGATGAACCTGGGCTTGATCGATGAACTCCACTTGATGGTTAATCCCCTTATCCTGGGCGGAGGAAAGGCACTGTTCAAAGATGTGAAGGAGCGGCACGCGCTGAAGCTGGTAAACGTAAAGACGCTCAGGTCGGGCAAGGTTGCACTTCACTACGGAAGGGCCTAACATCATGAGAAAAATAATTGTATCAAATTACGTCACGCTTGACGGCTTTTTTGCAGGACCAAGTGGAGAATACGATTGGTTTGTCTGGAGTGAGGAAATAGCGGAATATTCCAAGCTACTGCTGCTTTCGATAGACACCATCTTATTTGGACGAGTAACGTATGAACTCATGGCAGGTTACTGGCCGACGGCGAGTCCGAAGACAGAAGATTCTGTCATTATTGACGCGATGAATAATTTACCCAAAATTGTTTTTTCAAAGTCGCTGGAGAAGGTCGCATGGAAGAATTCGCTGTTGGTGAAAGGAGATATTGGGGAGGAAATCGCAAAATTGAAACAACAGCCCGGCAAGGACATGGTGATATTCGGCAGCGGCGGCATTGTATCAACTCTTGCGCAGCTTGGATTGATTGATGAATATCGGATTTTCGTGAATCCAATCGTTTTGGGGAGCGGAAAGCCTTTATTCAAAGGCATCAAGAACAGGATTAATCTGAAGCATTTGGAAACCAAGACGTTTCATAACGGCGTCGTTTTACTTTGTTACCAGCCAGCGGGAAGGGAAGAGAAAAAATAACAGGGGAAAAGCAACATCAGATATGTTCATGTCACGGGATGAATTTATGACGACACACGAGGGAAATCATCATGACATTTTTCGCTAAACACATAAGCGTATCGATTAACCGCCCGGTAACTGAGGTCTACGAGTTTGTTTCGACTCCCGAGAACCTGCCCAAATGGGCGGCGGGACTCAGTGGCTCGATAAGAAAAGCAGGTGAAGACTGGATATCTGAATCCCCATTGGGAACAGTCAAAGTCAAATTCGCTGATAGAAACAAGTTCGGCATTTTGGATCACGATGTCACTTTACCGTCAGGGGTTACGGTTTATAACCCAATGCGCGTCTTCCCAAACAACGACGGCAGTGAATTAGTCTTCACACTGTACCGGCGGCCTGGCATGTCGGAACAAATGTTTGTCGAAGACGCAGAGGCGGTTATAAAGGACCTGCAAAGCTTAAAGACGTTGCTTGAAAAACGGCCGGCCTGACAAAAGAGGTCGTTAGGTGCATCCAGGGCAGAGGAACCTGAAAACGGTCGCATTCTGAGCCACGCCCGCCATTTCTTCCGTTCGGGTCACGGAGAGTTTCACGGACGCTCTTTCTTTTTCATGAGGTCTTGCAGCCCTGCAAAAGGTTTGTAGGTTGCCGAAGCATCGTGTTCGCTGTCGGGAGCCGCCGTCCCCTCCAGCAAATACTTCTGATGTTCGTTGTCGTGGCAGTAGAAGCAGAGGAGTTCCCAGTTGCTGCCGTCGGGCGGGTTGTCGTCGTGGTTGTGGTTCTTGTGGTGGACCGTGAGCTCGCGGAGTTTTTTTCCCTCGAATTCCCTGCCGCACCTTCCGCAGACATGGGGGTAGATTTTGAGCGCCTGCTCCCGATAGTCCTTTTCCCGGATATCCCGGGCCCGCCGGGCTTCTTCAATGATCCGGTCCCTGCTGTCGCTCTCTGTTCGCTTATTCCTTGATGGCAAGTGCGCACCTTCCAGTTGTCCTGTTATGATGCACCCGGTATAATGAGTCCAGACTTATTCGCAGAGTCCTCTGATATAAAAATCGCACTTCTTGCAATCCCCGATTTTCTGCGCGAAGATTCCCGTTGCTTTGCCGCCGCACAGCGTACCGGCAACCAGCCAGCAGGAGCGGCCGGCATGCCGGGTCACTGCCGGGCATTTGCCGTCTTTTTCATGGCCGCATTTCTTAAATTCCCAGCACTGCAGGTTCCCCATTTCTTTTTCCTGTTTATCAGTCATGAGACCTGGACCTCAACACTTTCCGTTTGTGATGAAAAAACTATACTTGCAGAGAAGCCGCGGCGCCGCTTTTTACGTTCGTGAAGTACTCCCGGATTTCCCTTTTCACCTGCACTGCGGTCGGCAGATGGTTTACCCGTTCACGGAACTCCGCGCCCCCGGGCAGGCCCTTCGTGTACCAGCAAAGGTGTTTGCGCATTTCCCGCACGCCGATGTCCTCGCCGAGCAGTGAGGCCATGTCATTGAGATGCCTGAGCATGACCGCCTGTCGCTCCTCGAAGGAAGGGGGGGGAGGAACAAGACCTGTTTCAAGGTAGTGCTTCGCTTCCCGGAAAATCCACGGGTTGCCCTGGATCGCGCGGCCGATCATGACGCCGTCGCACCCGGTCTCGTCCATCAGCCGTCTGGCATCCTGTCCTGAGCGGACATCTCCGTTCCCGATGATGGGGATGGCGACGGAGTCCTTGACAATCCTGATCATGTCCCAGTCCGCGCGGCCGGAAAAGCCCTGCGCCTTGGTCCTGGCATGCACGGTCACCGCGGCGATGCCCGCTGATTCCGCAGCAAGGGCCATATCCACGGCCACGATGTCCCGTGCGTCCCAGCCGAGGCGGATCTTGATCGTCACCGGCACTTTCGAGGCCCCTACGACTGCGGACATGATTTCCCTGGCCAGTCCGACATCGCGCAAAAGCGCCGATCCGGCGCCGCTTTTCAGGATTTTGGGCACGGGGCAGCCCATGTTGATGTCGATGAAGTCCACTTCCCCCTGGGACACGATGTGCGCCGCCTCGGCCATGGACGCGGGCTTCGCCCCGAAGATCTGGATGACCACCGGCCTCTCGGCAGGGTCGGTCATAAGCATGCCATGGGTGCGCCTGTGCTCGCGGATCAGCGCTTCGACGCTCACCATCTCGGAGAACACGAGCCCCGCGCCCTGCTCCTTGCAGATCATGCGGAAGGGAAAGTCGGTGATCCCGGCCATGGGCGCGAGCACGAGGGGATTGTTTTTGAGGATTTCCCGCATTTTCATGGGGCCATTATAACCGAAAGAAACCAAAATACGAAATTTTTTATGGACATGATATCCCCGTTCGAAGGGCAATCAATTAGGTGAAGCCAAAGCAAAAAAATGGTATAGTATAGACACTTTGCAAGTGGAGCCCCCTCCAGCAGGAGCCGGGGGGTTGCAAGTCGCGGGATTCAAGTGAAGCAACGTCCCTCGCAGGGGCTGAAAAAGGCGAACACGGGCAGGTCTGTCCCCTGGCCGGAATCTGAAAAGGCGAAAAGCGTGAGATTGAGCATCCTTGCAAGGTTGATCCTGGGATATGTTTTCCTTCTGGTCCTGGCTGCGGGAATGAGTTTTTATTTCATCGTGCAGCTCGGCAGCGTGACCGATGTGACCCAT
>JAXIPA010000236.1:0-5678 GCA_045403145.1 Nitrospirota bacterium
CTCTTTTGACGTCATTCCGGCTTGCCTGCACCCAGCAGTTTACGAGCGAAGCGTAGTGCAGGGTGTCCGGAATCTTTTCTTTTCAGGACGCTTCAAGCACTACGATTCCCGACGCCCTGCACTCGCGCTATGCACTCGTAAGCGCTGGGTGCAGGCAAGCGGGAATGACGGCTTATTACGAGACCATCAACAAAGGGTCCTGAGGATCTCCCGCCGCGCCTCGCCCACGGTCAGCGGGATCTTATCGAATGCCACGCCGTCCTCGTGCTTGAGACGGTAGATCAGTTCCGCGATCTGCGGGAGCCTCAACTTTACCTGCGCCATTTCCTCGGGCGCCGTGAAAACCTCCGACGGTGGTCCGCTGCGCACGACCGTGCCTTTGCTCAGGATATACAGCCGGTCGAGGAACAGCGGGACCAGATCGACGCTGTGCGTCGCCATCACCACGGTCACCCCCTGCTCACGGTTCAGCTTCGTCAGGAGGGCCATCATCTTGTACTCACCCATTGGATCGAGCCCGGCGGTCGGCTCGTCAAGCAGCAGTATCTCGTGCCCCATCGCAAGAAGCCCGGCGATGCAGATCCGTTTCTTCTGGCCGAAGCTCAGGTTGTGAATGGACTTCCCCGCGAAGCCGTCCATCTCCACGGCATGCAGGGCGCAGTTTACGCGGCGGGCGACCTCCTCCTGGGCAAGTCCCATGTTCAGCGGGCCGAAGGCGACGTCCTCGAACACGGTCGGAGCAAAAAGCTGGTCATCGGGGTTCTGGAACACGAGGCCGACCTTGAGATAAATTTCCTTGGGCGAAAGCTTCCTGACGTCCCTGTTATCGAGAAGGACCTCGCCCTTAAACTCCTTCACCAGGCCGTCCATGACCTTGAGAAGGGTCGTCTTTCCCGAGCCGTTCGAACCCAGGATGCCGGCGAATTCCCCCTTCCGCACTTCAAGCCGTATGTCGCGCAGGGCCTGCGTCCCGTCGGCATAGGCAAAGACATCCACGGCAACCGACAGCCGGATCATATTTTCCATAGCACGCCCATAACAAGGAGAACGAGCGCTGATGCGATCATCTCCGATGATTTGAAGGCCTTGTGTCTGAAGAGGGGAATATTCCCGTCATATCCCCGCTGGACCATGGCGACGGTGGTGTTCTGGCTGTGATCGAAGGCCTTTATCGTCAGGGAGCCCGCCAGTGTTCCGAAGGAGCTCAAGCCCCGCTTGACCGTCGAATAACCGAGGCGGTTCTTCTGGGCGATGTAGATGACCTGCGCGTCCTCGAACAGCACGAAGATATACCGGTAGGCGAACATGAGGATTTCGATGAACCCCTTCGGCACCCTGAACCAGGAAAGGCCCGCCATGATCTCGGTGAACGGAGTGGCAAAGCCGAGCACCGCGACCACGGACACGGCGCCGATGATCCTGCTGCCTATCAGCAGCCCTTCCATGAGGCCATCCCGGTGGCCGACGATCGTAAGACCGAAGAAGTGCGTGGAAAAGAGCGCGTCATTTCCGGAAAAAAAACATTTCAACAAGAGCACGACAGCGGTGATGAACAGGGGCTCGGAAAATCTCAGGGCAAGGACCCGGAGCGGTATCCGCATCCTGGCGCAGAGGAAAAGACAGAACAGCGCTACAAGCAAAGGGAAGACGAACCCACTGTTCGTCAGAACCATGATGAGGACGGCCAGGGCCGCAAAGAGCTTGACCCTCGCGTCAACTTTTGTGAGCATATGCTCGTGCTTGAAATGTTCAGTAAATGGGTGCATTCAGTTTTCCTTGTACCGAGGCCGGTGCCTGATCCCGTCATTCCTCTTTTTCGGTCTTTTTTACTTTTTCAGACACGAGTATCCGCCAGTAATATCCCGCTGCGAATCCTCCGATGGCCCCCGCAAGCAGAAAAACAAAGAGCAGGAGATCGCCCTGGTCCGTATTGATGATCGGTTCCCGCGCCTCCCTGCCGTGCTCCTTTGCGATTTTCTGAACGACCGACTCATCCACACCCTGCCATTTCTCGGCGGCAAAAGCTTTATCAGACAGTATACCGTAAGCGGCAACCAGGAACAAAATGGCTAATATATATATTCCGCAACTTTGAACTCTGAACCCCCGACAAAGGCATTCGAGGGCAGGCTTTGAACTTTGAACTTTCATTACACCACACCCATCTTAACGAGGAGATCGGGCCGTTTCTTGTACAAGAGGACCACCATGCCCGCCGTCATCGCGCCCTCCAGGATTCCGAGAGGAAGCTGGGTCGGAATGAAGGCAACGAGAATTTTCCAGAATAATGGCATGAACGGCGATTCCCCCCGAATCCCCGATGCAAGCTCTGCCGAGGTGGCGAGATAGGTCGCCCAGTCGGCGAACAATCCCGCCGTGAAGCCCGAGACCGCCATGCTGACCTTTAACGAGCGAAGCATCTTGAACGTCAGAAATCCTGTAAAAGAACCCACCACTCCCATGGACACAACGTCCGCCCCCCAGGTGCTCAAGCCGCCATGGGCAAGAAAAAGCGCCTGAATAAGGAGCGCAACCGCCGTAATGAGAACGCTGATGGCGGGGCCGAGGAGTATCCCCGAAATACCCGTTCCGCACGGGTGGGAGCAGGTGCCCGCCGTCGGCACCGGCACGGGCATGCAGGAGATGATGAAAACGACCGCCGCCATGAGGCCGACGAGGGGCTTGAACGAAAGATCTGCTTCAGAATGTTTTTTCAGCCGGTACAACCCGAATCCTACAAACGGCAAGGCAACAACGAACCACACCGCCGCCCATTTAAAGGGAAGAATGCCCTCGGCAATGTGCATGGCATAAACATCGGAAGCAGTACAAAGTTCAAAGTTCAAAGTACAAAGTATAAGGAAAATCCACGAAGGGCTCTTCCGCCATCTGTGCCTAAAACTCTGAACTCTGAACTCTGAACTTTGAACTATCATTTCCCCTCCCCCGCCATTTTCAACAGCGCGTTCACGATCGCCACCGCCGCGGGCGTGCCGCCCTTTCTTCCCAAAGCGGTGATGAAGGGGAATTTCTGCTCCGCGAGGAGGGCCTTGGATTCCACGGCCTTCACGAACCCCACGGGCACGCCGACCACGAGCGGCAACGGACGTCCCGCAAAGGCCGGGGAGTTGAACAGCTCAATCGCCTTCAGCAGGGCCGTGGGCGCGTTCCCGATCGCGATGATGCCGATATTGTGGTTCTCCTGCAGCGCCGCTTCGATCCCCCGCTCCGCGCGCGTCGTGGTTTTCCCTTCTTCCGCCGGCTCGCTCGATCCTTGTGCGCCGGTATTTTGAATACTGCAGAGGACCTTCCCTCCCCAGGGGGAAAGCCATTTCTTATTGATTCCCGTCTTCACCATCTCAACGTCGGTCAGGATGTCCTTTCCTGATTTGATCGCCTCCAGGCCGCGGGCAACGGCATCGGGATGGAACGTCAGGGTGTCCTTGAAGTCGAAGTCAGCCGTTGCATGAATGACGCGCTGCACGATGGGCAGGCGGTCCGCGGGAATAGTCGCCAGGCCGGCCTCCGCAGACAGGATATCAAAGCTCCTTTGTTCGATGGCTGCGGGCGCAAGTTGCTCCGCTGCGCTGATCCGTTCCATGACAATATGGGCCAGTTTCTCGTGGATGCCGAGAGGTTCGGTATAGATGAACGTAACCTCGGGATAGAGCTTCCGCGCCTCCTGGATCATCTCGGGAATGTCCTTGGTAACGTGCATGCCCGAACTCAGGAAAAAGGGATGGAGAACCACTTTTTTCGCACCCTGCTTCACGCTCTCCTTGATCGTTTCCATGATGCCCGGCTCGGCAAACTGAAGGTAGGCCACTTTTACGCAGTCTTCCGTGCACCCGGCGTGCAGCATGCCGTGCAGCATCTTTCCGACCTGCTCCAGTTTGTTTGCGTCCTTCTTCGGGCTTCCGTGCCCAAGCAGCAGTATGCTTTCCTTCATTCGATACGATCTCCTTTAACAAAAGCTGTGAACTGTTCCGCGATATACGGATTACTGCCGAAATGGATGTGGACGTAGCTCGCGAGGGTGTTCTTATACCGGAACCCCTCGGCCGGGAGGACCTTGCCGCGGTTGTCGCAAAGCGCATAGACCTGCCCCGACGCGCTATCCCTGATCTCCGAATAGTGGAACTCGTGCCCCCGGCATCTCTCGCCCCGGCTGCCGATGATGCAGTCTTCCTTCAACAGGATCTCGCGATAGCCGAGGCGCGGTCTCTTCGTCATTCTCGTCTCGAAGGGGAACACGCCTGCCATGGCGAAGAACCTGTTCTCAAAATCACGGATGCCCTTCGAAAGGTACATCATCCCGCCGCATTCGGCATACAGCGGTTTCCCGGCGGCCGCCCATGCATGGATAGATCCGAGCATGGACCGGTTGCGGGACAGTGCGTCGGCATGGAGCTCGGGATACCCGCCTCCGATATAGACGGCATCGGCGTTGTCCGGTATGATCCGGTCTTCGAGCGGGCTGAACCGAATGATCTCAGCGCCGGCATCGCGCATCAGGTCAAGGTTGTCCTCATAATAAAAACTGAATGCCTTGTCATAGGCAACGGCGAGCCGGAACCTTCCGGCCTTCTTCCGGCCGGCGGCTGCGTGGCGCTGTTGTTCCCCGTCCGGCATTTCAGCCTGCCTGAGGATCGCATCGATATCGACGTGGCGCATGACCGCGTCGGCAAGCTTGTCGATATTCGCGGCGGCGATCGGGTTTTCCTCCGCGATGCTGAGGCCGAGGTGGCGATGCGGGATCTCGAAGTCCAGTTCTCTCGGGAGGTACCCCAGGACCGGCACGTCGCGGACGCTGTCGCTGAGTCTCCGGTAATGGTTCTCCGAGGCGACCCGGTTGAAGATCACGCCGGCGAATTTAATCATGGACCCCGCACTTCGTATTTCGGATTCCGAGCTTTTATCGGTCACGCGGCACTCCGCGCCTCGCACTCCGAACTCTGCGAAGCCGTGCACCACCGCTCCCGCGCTCTCGGCCATGCCGTAGGCGTCTACCACGAGAACGACCGGAACATCCAGAAGGCTTGCCAGACTTGCCGTGCTCGAATCGCCGTCGTACATCCCCATCACGCCTTCGATAACGGCAATGTCCGAATCCGCCGCATACCTCCTGAAGCAGTCGGCCACATACCGGGGACCGCACATCCACTGGTCGAGATTTCTCGACGGCCTGTCCACGGCAAGCCGGTGAAGACCGGCATCGATGAAATCGGGACCTGCCTTGAAAGGCTGCACCGTAAGGCCCTTTTTCCTCAAGGCGGCGAGGATGCCGAGGGTGACCGTCGTCTTGCCGCAGCCGCTGTGCGTTCCGGCGATGACTATGCCGCGCATGTCCGTGCAAGCTCCTTCATTAAAAGTTCGTTCTCCTGCCGGGACCGCACCGCTATCCGCACATATCCCTTGTCCAGACCGGTGAAGTTCGAACAATCCCGAACAAGAATGCCTTTTTTCTCCAGGTTGCTCGTGATCGTTCCGGCATTCTTGAAATGCAGCAGAAAATAGTTGGCATCGGATGCAAAATAGGTGATGCCGAGATCGTTTAAACGCTTTTCCAGAAACCGTTTCTCCCGCCCGATCAGCGCGAGAGAAGCATCACGATACGCGGCGTCGGAGAGCAGTACTTTCCCCGCGGCAATAGCGAGATTGTTCACGGACCACGGCTC